>JANOBN010000556.1:0-12529 GCA_031411675.1 Bacteroidota bacterium
TGCTGAAAATCAATTTTCCGTTCAAGTCAGAAACAACCAGTTTTGATTTTTGGCTTTTACCTGAATAAATGATCGTTGCATTGTCCTTGGTGGGATTTGGAAAGATAGTAATGATGTCAGACTGAGCAGTAACATTGTCAATACTATTCGCAATTCTGTAATATCCTTGACTAAGGCAGGCAGAATAATCATCATATACAGCACCGGGTTCAATTAATTCATTAAACACACGTGCCCTGTAAACGGCTTCTCCTCCTGCATATGGGCACTGGTATGCAATATTTTGTATTACTGATATTTGTGTTTCAGTAAACTCAAATATGCCTGAGGCAATCGTGCCAAAATAAAGTCCTGTAATAATCCAATCATTTGTTTCCGGCAATGTGGTTGGTTGAAGTTGACTACTTTCCAGCACCAGACTATCCAACATGTCATTATAGGCAAACTCCGCTTGTTGCTGTAAATTTTGCTTTGATAAATAGATGTTATTGCGTTGAATGGTAAAAGACAACAAAGGTTCATCTTCCGGATTTAAGCCAGCAGTCTCATAAAAGTCGATGCTGTCATTCAGTATTTGAATCGTGCTGTCGATGATCTGGATCATAGCTTCATATTGAGAGGCTATTTGAGCCAGTTCCTCCATGCCTAAGTGCAATTCTGTTTGTTGCTTTATAATAGTGCTTTCGTAGTTATCATAGAAGGCATTTATTTCGCTGCTGGAGGAAATCAAATCAGGATATTTTAGCAGTTTTTTATAGAGATGATGGCGTGCTATATTCTCACTTTCATCCGGAAATAGATCAGGATCATATTGATCAATTGCAATTAAATAATCCATGTCAGTTAGCGTGCTATCTGAAGCTCGTGGCTGAACACCATTACAAGCCTGTGGTGAGCAATTAAATGTTGTCCCAGAGTCAGGCTTAAACCACGTCCCATCATAATTATTATTCGGATGAATTATTGTTCCGGTTATAGGATCATTAATGATGAATTGATTTTGAGATGCAAGGAAGGGAGTTGGTTGGGTTATAAATGCACCATACCCAAATCCATTTCCATAGGTACCATACCATTTATTACCATGCTGATCCTGCACACCAATGTTAGGGTTATTGGCGAGGATTACTCCGTAGTAATGATCAAATAAATCGTTGTCCTTTACTTCCAGATTATCATTGGTACCATTATTAAACTGCATTCCAATGCCTGTATTATCGAAGGAATTACAAGAAATAAAATTCAAGCCCCCCATACTATGCATCAATCCTACAATGGTTGTGTCGGTTGCATTGGGGCCATTGGTAACATTGCAGGTAACGGAGGAAGAAATACATCGTTGCATATTGATTCCACTGTATGGATTGGAAGTACTATTGGAAGGATAATGAATTACATTGCTGTGGATGATAGGATCTTCCAAATTAGTGAGATGAATACCAATTCCACCATTCACATTTGTTAAAACATTGCTTTCTGCTTTGAAGTGAATCTGTCCGGTAAAAGCATCCGTTGCGCTGATACACCAACCTATTGGGTTGGTCACATGTATCGTATTGCCGGAGGCTGTCATTTCCTGTGCACCATCATTCATGATGTAGTTGATGCCAATATTTCTGGCAGCAATAGTATTATTGTTGGAATGAACAACGCCACCACCAACAACATTTCCGGTGCCTAAAACACGAATTCCTGTGTTCACTGAATCCATTCGCAAATTATTTACTTCTGCATTAACAGCATAGAGGTTTACCCCCAACTCACAATTGGTAAAGGTAGCATCTCCTGGTGCTTGCAAAGTATATTGGATTATTTCTACATCATACGCCTTGCCTATACCATTTACTTTTATGGCCGAACCTTGTCCAACCACATCAGGCGGGGTGAGATCTTCGGTAATGTTTTCAAATCTGCAATTTTTTATCACCGCACCCGAACCATTAATAATAATACCATTGTTAAGATCATTGAAGTAATTCGTATGACTTGCGGCAGTATTGCCAATTGTAATGGAAGGGGAAAGGTAGTCATTTATCAGAATCCCGGCATAGGGCTTTAAAGTATGCACTGCCTGCCCCGGATAATAATTTTTAAATCCCTGTGAGCTACGATTAAAGTGATTACCCGCAATGATGGCGTGTGGAATGGTTTGAGAGTTCCCTGTTTGCCGGAATTGGATACCAACCACATCATCGGTAAAGGTGGTGGCTTTTACTTCCAAATGCGTTCCTTCTGCATGCAGGATGGCAATGTCGGCATTTCTGAACTGTGTCCCACTACGGGTGTAAAGATAGGCCAGTGGTTGTACAAATAGTCCTTGCCACATAGTATTGCAACCGTCGAAAATGGTACTGTCTAAATCTAAAGAAGCATTCGGTAAGACTACAACTTGCGCTCCAGGTGCCATCCAGAAGAAGCAGTTAGTGAAGGAGAAATTGCTATCTATATATAAGGTACCTTCTATATAAAAGGTTTGTCCGGAGAGGGTCATCCCACTAAAATATTTGGTGGCAAATGTACTATCGGGGATGTGAGGGATGTTAATGCTGTAACAGGAGTCCAGGACATTGATACAAGCGGAATCGGATAATGTTAAACCGCTTATGATTATTGTGGCCACGTTTTGCAAGGTGCTGTCAGTGCATGTTTCTGTTTGTGTAAAGTAACCGGTAATAATTACAGAATCGCAACTTCCGGCAGGGATGGTATCCAGCACTGGAAACGTAGGTGATATCAATACGAAATTATTGGGTAGACTGTCAATTATCATGGCCTGCACATCAATCCCATTACCTAATCCACAAAATTTTAGCAAGTAGGCTTGAATGGTGTCACCCATTGCCACCGAGTCATGCAAGGCTGTTTTGGTAAAGGTGATGCAATTGGTGCAGTTGTTAGTAGAATCATACTGGATAGCATTTATATATAAAGCCGTATCGGCATAAGGGTTATTGCAATAAGTAACCCCACTTAATAAAAGATCAGGCAATCCCCGTGAAGGAATATAATCACAGCCCGGCTTTACTAGAAGTGTAATAACCAGTGCAGGGTCACCTTGTACAAAGGAACTATCACTTACACCAATAATTTGTAAGTTAGCCGCAGTGATGGGCCAGGAGTTGTTACCTGTTGGAGATAAATTAACAGTTGATGTATCGCCTTCGACTTGCATGGTAACTGATTGCAGAACTAAGGTAACAGGCAAATTTAACAAAGTGAGTAGCTGCGGATACAAAGCTCCCAGATTATTGGAATAAAAGGTGGCCATAATGCTAAATGGAGTGCAGGCGGAATAGGAAATATCATGTGTTTTTGTGGGCGTCCCGGACACTGCAAGGGTATTAGTGATGGTGTAACTAAAACTATCCGGTGGTGCGCAGGCATTTATTAAATCAGCCACAGAAGCAGGAAAACTATCACAGCCCCATCCTGTTAAAACAGGTATGGTATCTGTTTGAATACTTCCATCCACACACTTGGTGTATTGTGCACATAAAAGTCCACCCAGGGTATCATTTACTTTTAAAGAAGGGGTCACTCCAATAATGTTATTAATTGCTAAAATTGGAGCAGCACCCTGCACTTCAAAAGTCCAGTGATTCATGAATGGTATGGCAATGGTATCAGGCACGCCAATATATACATAACCTGCAGCACTGGAATAGTCGCCATTGGAAAAGGTTGTCGCTATGTTTTCGAATTTTACTTTGTTGCATACCTTATGGGTTTTAGCTGTGGTGCCCGGATCCACCTTGGTAGTTAAGTTTGGTGTAATACCCACTGCTTGTGCAAATTGCAGAAGAATAGCACTTAAGGAATCAACAGCCAGGCTACAGGCAGTACCGGGCTGGCAAAGGTTTGTGTTATTTTCAAAACCAATGATGATGGTAGTATCTCTTGGAATGATCACCGGGGCGTTACAACTATCCGCCTGCACGGTAATGAATAAATATCGCTCGGTTAATTTACTTCCATAATATTGATTGGGTAAAGAATTTAAGGTGAGTGGATCCACAAGTTGTTGTAAACAATTGGCAGGGGGTAATAAAGAATCATAAATAACAACAGTGCCCATAGTATCAGTAAGAGTAAATAGTACGGTATCGGTGAAGTATTGCACCTGATTAACATAAAAACTGTTTACCAAAGCGCTATGAATTATATGGTAACCGGCAGGCACTTGAAATTGATAGTAATCGGGTAATAGTTTGGGTATTCGGTATTCATAAGGAAAGGGATCATATATATATCCGGCAATAGCTGATTTTGCTTTTAGTATAAATAAATGGGTGCATCCCGCAGCTTTGTCATACGCTAAGGTAGAATTGTTAAATGCATTTTGAGAAATAAATGTATGCCGTCCGCCAAACGATTCGCAATAAAAAAGATGGGTATAAGTATAGCTGGTATCCATCAGAGTAAGAGGGGGAACATGACTGGTGTCGATGGTGACCAGTGAATAGGTTTCTAAAGCAAAGAGGGAGCTGTCATTCACCGGATAATTATCCACTGCATTAACCGAAATACCTTTTCCGGTAAACCAAAGTTTATTGACTATGTCGGCGCGTTTAATGGTTTGCTCCAGTGTAATGTCATTGTTGGAAATTACAACAGGCTGGAAATTACCGCAGGTATGATATTTTACTCTCATACGAAAACGGTGTTTAGGCAGAAATTGTTTGAATTGAAAAACAGTATCGGTATCTCTGTGTAAATCATAAGCAGTGTTTTGTAAGTTGCCGCTTAGTAAGCCAGAGGAATTGTAACTACTAAAGGTAAATAATAACCGGTCTGCCGCAATTAAGGTATCCAGAAATAACGAGTCAATGGCAGTGCCTGATACCTGTATGGCAAGTATGGTTCGTAAGCTCAGAGAATCTTTATTAAATAATCCACAGTCAATACAATCCGGCGGGGTTATAGAATCTGCAAGCAGATCAATATATAAAGTAAATTCCTGCACGCTAAGACGCATAGTACTTAATCCATCAGGAATATTTCGGTAAACCTGCATTACCGGCAGCACAGCACCAACGTCAAGCATTTGAAAATAGGAATATCCAATACCATCACCATCACCTCCATAAAAAGTAGCCGTTAAATAATCCTCCAATTCATCGCCATAACCCGATTGATTGGTTTTAATTTTCTTTTGTTGAAACCAATTGGATCCTTCCACTACGGGTAGCAATCCATTATCAGCTCTCCCATCATTATCACTATCTTGCCATCCAAAGGTGCTTCGTTTTAATTGATAACTTTCTACAATGCCACCGGGTGTTATGCATCCCGGACAATGCACATCAATACGATCCTTGGTTTTTGCAAGGGGTAACCACACACAATTGCCGGTGATACAGGTGGGTGGTTGTTGGTGCGTAGTACCGGAAAAATCGAGGGAGAAACAACCGGCGTCCGGATTGGGCAAAACAGAAAAAAATACTTCATACTTAGTAGTGGATAAGGCCACACAACAAGCCGTTAATTTATAGTTTAATGTGCCTCCGTTAATAATATCCAAGGCAAGGGTATCATTTAAATCATAATAAAAAAAGTAATGCCCCGCTAAGCAAGTATCACCGGGTATATCTCTATACCAAAACACAGGAGTTAGCACATAACTACTGTTGCTATCGGGCTGGGTGTATTTAAAAACAACTTCTGTATCGGGATGAAGAATCACCAGACCGGTATCACAGGCAATCTCCACTCGCAATCATCCTTTGGTAGAATTACTGGTGTCGTTTAAGGTATGCCATCCCAGCAACTGTCCTGCATAAGGGTTGTTGTTATCTAACAAGCCATTTAACTTTACTTCCATCCAACTACTCTCTCCAAAATAAATGGGTGGTTTGGCACCATTCAAATCGGAAACTTCCGGATGAAATTCCACTTTAAGGTCTAGCACCGGATTGCTTTTATCGGTACTGATTAAATAAGTGCCCAGATAAGGATCATTCCCATTATCAAATACCAAATCAGAGGAAAGTGTGCTTCTCTTGCAAATTGTTTTGCCTATCGGTTGTAAGGAAAAAGTATTAAAATATTTAGGCAGGTCAAATAACGTATCCACATATTCTGCACATCGTAACGTTTAAAACGAAGGAATAAGGTATCACCGGCATGAAAATTTTTAACCACTACTGCTACCTGATGTATAGGGTCAGGCACTAAAGTAGAACAAAGTGCAGCAGTCCGCATGGTATTGGAATCTGTAAGTATGCAACCATTACATTTTACAGTACTGGTAAAACTGCTTAAAGGCATCAATGTTAAATTGTTCAACAAATCACCTCTTTCACCAATGTTTACAAATAACGAATCGAAAGCGCCTGTACCAATGTTGGTGAAATAAAATTCCCAATCAACGCCAGCCGAATCGTTCAGGCAGGAGTTATCGAACTTTGCATTATCAATTGCAGGCAGGGTGCGTACCATTTTAATAATTTCATTGGCGCAATCCTCTATCGAATAGGAGGTTAAAGCAGATCCATTACAACTGGAACAAAATTCACTTACTGCATTATTACATTGCCACTGAAAGGAAACGGTTTTGACACAAATTACACCACATGGGTTACAATTCAAACAGGAGTCAGCTACTACCTGCCAACGAATAAATAATGTATCTTTTTCTGGTATAAAAGCAGGGGTGCTTAGTCCGCTAAATAAAGTATCCCATACCGCTGCATATCCCACTTTATATGCTAAACTGATGGAATGCACCTGATGACAATATAAAGTACTATCCACGGTAAAAGCAAAACGCATATTTGCAGGTGCTTGTCCGGAATTTATATAAGGAAACACCATGCTAACGGTATCGAGTTAACTTTGACAAAAAGACAAATTGGAAGGAGGGATAATGGAAGGCACTAAAATATTTGCCACCGTATAATTCGAATCAATGTTGTTGGTGGAGTCCACATCATAGGTTAAAAGCGCCGCGTTATCCTGCCATGTTTGAAGCACTGAAATAGAACTGACATTGAAGGTACTGGGAAGTACACTACAGTCGATATATAAATGATAACGAATAGTGAGCGGTGTTGTGGTATTAGTAAATGACACTTGACTCATTGCTGTATCATTTACAATTACAACATTAGATGCGCCTAGTACAGAGTCAATCTTTATATATACCGCTGAGCTACCGGCAGTATTACAACTTCTATCAACGATATCAACCCTTGCCGACAAATTAATTTGATGAGACCCATTCCCGGAATATGCCAGAGTCGCAAAAAATAAATTTTCACCACAAGGGTAAACGGTATCCTGTTGTTGAATTGCTACCGAAATAGTGTTTTGCGCATAGCATGTAATAAAAAGAGAGGCTGTAATAAAAAGGGCCATGGTAAGTAAGGTTGCTTTTTTCATAATAAAATAGTTTAAAAGTAGGGAGTAAAAATGAAGGTGATAATTATAGAGCCTGTAATGTAGAAAAAAATAGTATCAGTTTAAAAATTAATACTAAAAATAGTGAAGTATCGATAAAAAAAATTTTTAAAGCGAGTGGTTGGAGGGGTTTATTTGGTTTTTGTAGTTGAGACAATGACAAGGCGATGGGTTGGGGTACTGGTGCCTCAAAGTTAATATGCTACTAAATTTTCAGAATAAACATTAAAAAAGCCTTCTAATCAACCGTAATGAATGTGTGTACTTTCTGGTATCATTATTATAAATTCCCTGATGATCGATGTTATCCACACGAACTTTTCCCGAGGCATGGATTACTTTGTTTTTTGCGGTGAGAATTCCGACGTGAATAATTTTTTGTTCCTCATTGTCGAAAAAGACAAGATCACCGGGGCGTGCTTCATCTAACAAATTAATGAGATCACCTTGCTCTGCCTGCATCCATGCATCTCGCTTCAGTTTAAATCCGCTTAGTTTAAAAACCATTTGTGTAAAACCGGAACAGTCAATTCCAAACGGAGATCTTCCTCCCCATAAATAAGGAGTATTTAAATACATAAAAGCATTTTCAATAATGCCATTGCTTGCACTAAAACGTTCCGGTAAACGGGCATTGCCATCAAACACATAATTATTTGCTCCAATCCTGCATGTATTTCCCCAGAACCAGGGAAGATTACTGCCCAGCACAATACTATAAATGCTACTCTGATTCACCATGATTTGCACCAGATCGAAACAGAGATGTGATTTAATACGATTGAGTTCCTGATATTCGGCAAGACTGAGAATTAATTGCTGATCATGTAACATCCACCCTTCATAACCATCGTAAGAACAACGGATGCGAATCCATTCATTTTGTGTTTCCAGTATTTCCAGCGTTTCACCGAAAAGAAGCTGAGTCACCACTTCACTTTTATGCGAAGGCTCAATTCTTACCGAAATAACACTTAAACAAGCAATACCGTGCGTCATCTTTGAATGGTTAATATATATAAATCAAATTAAAAAATATTTAATGATTATAGCAATTCAATTACCATCGCACTGGCACCACCACCACCATTACAGATTCCTGCTCCACCAATCTTTGCATTGTTTTGTTTCAATACATTGATTAATGTAACAATGATTCTTGCTCCCGAACAACCCAGTGGATGTCCTAATGCAACTGCACCACCATTTACGTTTACACGCGCAGGATCCAGTTTCATCTCTTTGTTATTGGCAATTGCAACAGCAGAAAATGCTTCATTAATTTCTATATATTCCAGATCCGTCATTTTCAGTCCTGCTTTTTCAACAGCACGTGGTAATGCTTTGCTTGGAGCAGTAGTAAACCATTCCGGTGCTTGCTGAGCATCTGCATAACTTAAAATTCTTGCCAATGGTTTTAACCCTAATGCATCTGCTTTTTCGCGACTCATCATAACCAATGCCGCAGCACCATCATTTAAAGTTGAAGCATTAGCAGCAGTTATCGTTCCGTCTTTTTGAAAAACAGGTTTCAATCCGGGGATTTTATTGAAATCAACTTTCTTATATTCTTCATCCTCACTAATCACCAAAGGATCTTTTCCACGTTGTGGTATTTCCACGGAAACAACTTCCTCTTTAAATTTTCCTTTTTGCCATGCATCTGCAGCACGTTTATACGACTCTATTGCAAAAGCATCCTGCTCTTCACGAGTAATGGTATATTTTGTTGCACATAACTCCGCACAAGTTCCCATATGCTGATCGTTATAAACATCCCACAAACCATCTTTCACTAAACCATCAATCAAAGTGGAGTTACCTAACTTATAACCATTTCTTGCTTTGTCAAGATAATAAGGAACAGCACTCATATTTTCCATACCTCCTGCAATAACAATATCATTATCACCAAGCGCAATAGATTGTGCAGCGAGAGCAATTGCTTTCATTCCTGATGCACAAACTTTATTTATTGTAGTTCCGGGTGTGGTATCAGGTAAACCTGCAAATTTCACTGCTTGAGTAACGGGTGCCTGACCCACATTGGCTTGCAGCACATTACCCATATATACTTCATTAATCATTTCCGGCTTTACACCTGATTTTGCAAGTGCACCTTTAATTGCCGCTGCACCTAACTGTGTTGCGGATAATGAGGACAGAGAACCGTTAAAACTGCCAATCGGGGTTCGTACCGCCGATACTATAACTACTTCTTTCATATAATTTGAAATTTGAGGTGCAAAAATAAGCAAATAAGGCTAGGGGAGAAGGATCATTATGGAGCAGGATTAGTTGATTATTTCGTCTTGATCAAAAGATTGGGGAAAGCAGAATTTATTCCGGCGATTTATGAACTTAATGAAATTCATACAGGGGAAATCCTATTTTTGCCCATGCATCAAACCATTTTAATTGTTGATTTCGGCTCCCAGTACACGCAACTTATTGCACGCAGAATCAGGGAGTTAAATGTTTATTGTGAGATTCATCCGTTTAACCACCTGCCTCAATTAACTAATGATGTTAAGGGTATTATTTTTAGTGGTGGCCCTGCATCTGTAAGGGATACTGATGCTCCAAATGTGGATAGTATGCTCTTCCGGGGCAAAGTTCCTGTGCTGGGTATTTGCTACGGAGCACAGATGATGGCTCAACAAATGGGTGGCATTGTTTCTCCTTCTAAGATCCGTGAGTATGGAAGGGCATCTCTGGCAATAGCTTTAAATAGTCATCCTCTGCTGCACAATATTGCCTTGCAAAGTCAGGTCTGGATGTCGCATTCTGATACCATCAGTCAACCTCCGGCAGCTTTTAAAGTGCTTGCATCAACTAACGATGTGAAATGTGCTGCTTATGAAATTACCGGCGAAAAAACATATGGTATTCAGTTTCATCCGGAAGTGGTGCATACTTTAGAAGGAAAAAAAATACTCTCCAATTTTGTATTGGATATTTGTGGTTGTAATGGTGACTGGACACCGGGATTATTTATTGAAGAAACAGTTGCTGCATTACAAAAACAATTAGGAAACGATCAGGTAATTCTTGGATTATCAGGCGGTGTGGATTCCGGTGTTGCAGCGATGTTATTACATAAAGCCATTGGTAAAAATCTGCATTGCATTTTTGTAAACAACGGATTGTTGCGTAAAAATGAATTTGAACAAGTGCTGGATTCCTATGCTCATCTTGGTTTAAATATTGAAGGAGTAGATGCATCACATCATTTTTATTCGGAGTTAAAAGACATAACTGATCCGGAGAAAAAAAGAAAAATAATTGGACGTGTTTTTATTGAAGTGTTTGACAGAAAGGCGAAGGAAATCAGTAATATCAAATGGCTGGCACAGGGAACTATTTATCCTGATGTTATTGAATCTGTTTCTGTAAAGGGCCCTTCAGCAACTATTAAATCACACCATAACGTAGGTGGGTTGCCGGATAAAATGCACCTGAAAGTAGTGGAGCCGTTGCGTAGTCTTTTTAAAGATGAGGTGCGTGTGGTGGGTAAAGAATTAAAGATGGCCTCTGAATTACTCGACAGACATCCTTTTCCGGGTCCGGGTTTGGGCATAAGGATATTGGGCGATGTTACCGAGGAAAAGGTAAGGATCATACAAGAGGTTGATGCCATATTTATTAATGGATTGAAAGAACATCAGCTTTATGATAAGGTATGGCAGGCGGGTTCTATATTTCTGCCGGTAAATTCCGTAGGTGTAATGGGCGATGAGCGCACTTATGAGAATGTAGTTTGTCTGCGTGCGGTAACATCAACCGATGGCATGACGGCAGACTGGTGTCATCTTCCCTATGAATTTCTGGGTAAAATATCCAATGAAATCATTAATAGAGTGAAGGGTGTGAACAGAGTAGTGTATGATATCAGCAGTAAACCTCCTGCAACCATCGAATGGGAGTAACCAATCGTTATTTTTACTAACGTTGTATGATGAACAGGTATTCCGGCTTTCTATTAGTTGTTTTAATAATTGCTTCCTGTGCAACACGGCGCACTACCACTACAACGGCTCCTGTTGTTGTGCAATCGCCGGTCAAAGACACTGTAACAACAATCATTAAAGAAGAAAAGGCCAAAGATAAAAGTATCTTTAATCTTCAATTATTTCTTTCATTGAATGCAGCACATTATCTGGAGACTGATTCAAATGGAAACTTAATTAATACTATTTCAGATCCCGTACATCTTTCTTCTTTACATTTATATGAAGGGTTACTTCTTGCTTCCCAACATGGTGACAGTTCCATTCATATTTCGGTAACTGATGCCGGTGCAGATTCGCTTCGTTTTTTGAAATTGTTGAATGATAAAAAGAGCAAAGAAAAGGATCTGGTAATTTCATACCTGAATCCTTCGATGAATGCAATGGCTGCTGTTTCTTCAACTGACAAAAATTATCCATTGATAGTTACCCAACATAATGCTTCGTCGTTACTATTTGGAAATAAAAACGCATGGCTGGCAACACCTTCCAATAAAACTCAGTGCCGGCAGATGGCGTCCTATATTCAGCTTAAGCAACCGTCGTCAGAATTTCGTTTTATATATAGAGAGGGGAATAAAAAAGAAGCGGATCTGGCTGATCTTTTTTATTCTGAAATCCTTGCTCTTGGTATAGATTCCGCCAGATGTATAAAAATCAATTACAGCAATGATGGATGGGGTGCAATTCAGAAAAACTGGAAGGCAGGTAAGCGCAATGTTATTTTTCTTCCTATTGCTGATGAATCACTTTTAGCATCATTGCTTACCAAACTAAACACACATGAACAATCAGAGATATTCCTGATAGGTTTACCCAACTGGGAGTTCTTTGAGACCATTGATTTTACCCTGCTGGAAAGTTTAAACACCCATATTTTTTCCAGTACTTTTATTGATTATGATGATTTAAATGTAAGAGCATTCCGTAAAAATTTTATAGAAACCTATCATGCCGATCCTTTGCCTACTGCATTTGTAGGTTATGATTATTACAACTGGGTGTCGGCTAATTTCAGCAAGCATGGAAACAGAATTGCAGAGTATGAAAGTATTCCCAATCTGACCTCCCCAACATCAGGTTTCCGTTTTAAAAGAATTTGCGATAACTGTGGATTTGAA
>JANOBN010000557.1:0-2585 GCA_031411675.1 Bacteroidota bacterium
ATAAAGGGATTTGGTCCTGTTCAACCAGATACGCCTGTGGTTTATGATGTTGAATTACTAAAAGTTTATGGCGGAAAAAGTAGCTAAGGGTAGAGGGAAATAGTTAGATTTAAGCGCAGTTAATTTAAAGAATAAGAAACACAGCAGGTTTTTTATGTAAGTCAGGGAGATCTTTTTTCCATGAAGCAATGGTTTGTGTTTTTATATATTCATTTTCCAGAGTAAGATTGCAGGCAATACAGAGTTTTATATTTGGACTTAATGTTTCCACAAGGTCTTTTAGCAACTGATTATTACGGTAGGGTGTTTCTATAAAAAGCTGTGTTTGTTTTTTAAATTGTGCATCTCTTTCCAGTTGTTTAAGTTTCTGATTTTTTTCATCACGGTTAACCGGTAAATATCCGTGAAAGCAAAACGACTGTCCGTTTAAACCTGACGCCATTAATGCAAGCAGGAGTGAGGAGGGACCTGTTAAAGGAATCACCCTAATACCGGCACGGTGAGCAGCAAGAACAAAACCGGCACCGGGATCAGCAACGGCAGGTGCACCAGCTTCACTAAGTAATCCAACATCAAAACCTTCCAAAGCAGGTTTTATAAATTGCTCATAAGGAATATTATCACTGTGCTTATCTATTTCTGAAATAAAAAGATCCTGCTGTGAATTGGTGATTGCAGCAAGCTTAAGAAACTGCCTTGCAGATTTTGAGTTCTCTACTATAAAATGACGCAAGGGTCTTATTTTATTTAAAGTGCCTTCAGGAATTAATGCTGATATATCTTCACCACCCAATAAAACCGGAATTATATATAAACTTCCTTTCATTACATCATGCACAGTGAAGTTCAATAACGGTTATTTCTGGTAATATTCCAACGCGCCCGGGATATCCCAGAAATCCCAATCCACGATTTACATATAGATGCTGATGTCCTTCATTATATAATCCGGCCCATTCTTTATATACATATTGAACCGGACTCCATTTAAAGCCGGGAATCTCCACACCGAATTGCATTCCATGTGTATGTCCGGCAAGCATTAAATCAATTTCTTTATACTCCTTCAATATTTCAGCCTGCCAATGAGAAGGATCATGTGACATCAGAATGTTGTAAGAACCATAGCGGATATTCTCTGTTGCCCGTTCCATGCTTCCATATTTTGGAAAACGAAGATGAGAGCTCCAGTTTTGAACACCAATCAAATTTAAATGCTCACCATTTAATTCAATGCGGCGATGTTCATCTAACAAAATATCCCAGCCCATTGAACGATGAACCGCAATCAGCGATTCCAGATTTTTTTGTTTGGCTTCTTTGTTTTCCCATTCTACATAGTCACCATAATCATGATTACCCAGCGTGGAATACACACCATGTTTTGATTTTATTGTTTTAAGAATATCAACATAGGGCAAAGCTTCATCGTGCCGGTTATTTACAAGATCACCGGTAAAAAGAACAACATCAGCATTTTGTTCATTGATAATTCTTACAGCCTCATTTAATGCATCAGGGCCAATAAAGCTGCCGGTATGAATATCAGAAATCTGAAGTATTCTGAATCCGTTAAATGACTTAGGTACTCTTGCTGACGAAACTTTTATTTTTTTTACCCGATAACTATAGGCTCCGCTGATCATACCCCAAATCATTGTAACAAATGGTATAGCAGAAATGAGAAGACCTGCCTTAACAAGAAAGTCATAACGCGTTATAACAGGGCGCTCCTTGGTAATCATTTCTACCTGCTCATTATTTGGAAAATAATCATAAATTTTTGACCAGGTCCAGCGTACACCGCGAAGCAAATCATCAGCAAGAAGAAATACAACGATAAACAATTTGGAAAAAGTTAAAACAAAAATGAAAGCTGAAGCATATGTGCGGAATCCTTTTGGCCAGTTCTGCCAGTCGTATAGAGCACTTGCAAGAATTACAGCAATTGAAAAAGCGGTGAATGACCAATAGACGATATATATAATCCGCGAAAAGCTTAATCCTCTCGAAACAAACTTAATCGCTTGAAATGCATAAAAATCAATAATCAGAATCAATAATATTAATACAAGTACTCTTATCATATTTTTATAAATGGGTTAAGGTGAAAGTCGTTCAATCTGCCAGTTAGAGCCATTCAATTTATAATGAAAGCGATCATGCAGACGGTTTGGGCGGCCCTGCCAGAATTCGAATTGATCAGGTATAACAATATAACCACCCCAGTTAGGCGGACGGGGGATTTCTTTATTTAAGTAGAATTGTTCCAGTTCTTTAAACTTTGATTCTAAAACTTCTCTTGAAGTAACCGGACTGCTTTGCTGGGAGGTCCATGCACCAATCTGACTCTCTCGTGGTCTTGATTGAAAGTATTCATCAGAAACTTCTTCTTTCACTTTCAAAACATGTCCATCAATTCTTATTTGCCTTTCCAGTTGGTGCCAGAAGAAATTAAGAGAAACATAAGAGTTAGATAATATCTCTTTTCCTTTTCTGCTGTTGTAATTAGTATAAAAAACAAAGCCATTATCATAAAGGCCCCTTAAGAGAACAATCCTTGACGAAGGCCGGTTGTACTTGTC
>JANOBN010000558.1:0-14901 GCA_031411675.1 Bacteroidota bacterium
GCAGTTTCGAAAGCCAGCTTTCGTTCCATTACACGTAGTCCTTCAGCAATAGTTTTTACCCTGGTATTTCCATTGATTTTTATTTTGGTTTTCGGTTTTATTAATGGAGGCAGCGTGCATTTACAGGTTGGAATTGCTAAAAGTAGTAACAAGGAAAATCCTGTTTATTATAAAGCACATTTTATTCCGGCAATTCAGTTGATTGAAAGTGATAATGATCTAGCGCAAATCAAACAATTGGAAAAAGGAGAACTGGATGCTATTTTGAATATTATGCCCGATCAAAATAAGCCGGGTAAATTTATTGTGGAGCTCAAAACAACAACAGCAGCATTAGAAAAAGGCGTTATTGCAAAGTCAATGTTCGAACATCTGATTGATAAATCGAACCTGGAAGCAGCAAAGATTGAACAACCCATGGCAGAATTAAGAGAATCAAGAGTAACCGGCCGTGAGTATAAAACGATTGATTTTATTCTTCCCGGTCAGTTGGGATTTTCATTGCTTAGCAGTGGCGTGTTCGGAACAGCTTTTGTTTTTTTTAATTTACGACAAACATTAGTAATTAAGCGCTTCTTTGCAACACCAATTCGCAAACCTTTTATTATTTTAGGAGAAGCTTTAAGCAGGTTGATTTTTGCATTACTAGGCTCCGTTTTCCTGATTGCTGTCGGACATTTTGCATTTGGATTTACGCTCATTCATGGATTAAGTACTTTCATTAACCTGATGGTATTGTCAGCTTTAGGTCTCATTGTTTTTATGGGATTCGGATTTGTGGTTTCCGGAATAGCAAAAAGCGAAAGCACTATTCCACCCTTAGCAAATATTGTTGCAATGCCCCAGTTTTTATTGGCAGGAACATTCTTTGGTATTGAGGCATTTCCTTCCTGGCTGCAGCCCATTTGTCGTGTTTTACCTTTAACTTATCTTAATGAGGCACTGCGTAAAACTGCATTCGACGGAGCTTCTCTAATAGATATTTGGCCACAAATTGGGGTTATTTTGCTTTGGGGAGTGGTTGTTTATGCCCTTGCAGTAAAATTTTTCCGCTGGGAGTAAGATTTATGTCGCTTTGACAGTGTAATTTTGCTGGCAATAAAATTGTAATAACAACGTACTTATTTAAAAGTATGGTAACCTATTAAACATAAGGAAAAACTATGGGAATTTATTTGATTGCAATTGTATTTATGATTATTGGCTGGCTGGTAAGTTTGCAGCTGAAAAGAAAGTTTGCCAAATACTCACAAACACCAATCTCCTCCGGATTAAGTGGTCAGCAGATCGCACAGAAGATGTTACGTGATCATGGCATTAATGATGTTAAAGTGATATCTGTTGAGGGAAGATTAACAGATCATTATAATCCTCTCGACAAAACAGTCAATCTGAGCCATGATGTATATTATGGAATAAATACTGCCGCTGCCGCAGTTGCTGCCCATGAATGCGGCCATGCAGTGCAACATGCTAAAGCGTATGCTATGTTGCAGGTAAGAAGTGCATTGGTTCCGGTGGTTAGTTTTGCATCAACATGGGTACATTGGGTGTTGCTTGCAGGAATTATTCTGATAAACTCTTTTCCTCAATTGCTTTTAATTGGTATAGTGCTGTTCGCAGCTACAACACTCTTTAGTTTTGTAACCTTGCCCGTTGAATTTGACGCCAGCAGACGAGCACTTGCCTGGATTGAGAGCAGTAAAATAGCAACATTGGAAGAACATGCTCAGTCGAAAGATGCACTTTGGTGGGCTGCTATGACCTATGTTGTTGCTGCACTATCTGCTCTTGCAACGCTGATGTATTATATTATGATGTACATGGGACGAAGAAATTAATGGATTGATGCTAATTTTAGACGGCCCGGGCATATTGTCCGGGCTTTTTGTTTTAGTACATATTTCGGCATCATGTGAGTAATATCATATAACAAAGAGAGCGGTCTTGATTGTAGAAACACTATTTTAGCCTTTAAATTTCAACCACAAATGTCGCTCCCGGAAGATACTATTATTCGCATAAAACAACTGGAAGAAAAATACAAATCCATAGGGCAGGATATGAACTCCTATCTCGATGGATTGTTAACCAGCAATGTTACTTCTTATTGGGAATATATAAATGTGGATACATTACTTAGTTTGCAACATCCAAAAACGGATTTTCCTGATGAGCTTATCTTTATTATCTATCATCAGATAACGGAGTTGTATTTTAAACTTTCGTTGCATGAGTTGGTGCAAATAGGTAACAATGGACGCAATGTGTTGCCGAATGGGGAAGATAAAGGCTGGAACTCCAAACTTGATCCGGAATATCTGGCAAGAAGATTGACACGGGTAAACCGGTATTTTGAAGCATTGACCAAATCTTTCGATATTATGGTAGATGGTATGGAAAAGGAACAATTTCTGCGATATCGAATGGCATTATTACCTGCAAGTGGTTTTCAAAGTGCACAATACCGCATGATAGAAATAATGAGCACGGACTTTTCACGATTGGTGGATAAGGAAGTGCGCCCACAATTTGAAGGCAAGAATGCATCTATTGAAGAAATGTTCAAATATATATATTGGAATAAGGGCGCAACAGATGCAGCAACAGGAGTAAAAACACTTACGCTGAAAAAATTTGAAGATAAATATTCGGAACTGTTTATCAAGCTTGCCAATGAATATAAAACGAAAAACGTATGGGCAAAGTACCGCTCACTTCCGGAAGCTGATCAAAAAAATCCTGCTTTGGTTTTAGCGTTACAACAATTGGATATTAATGTAAATGTAAACTGGCCGTTAGTGCATTATAAATCAGCAGTACGTTATCTGGCACAGGATAAAAGTGATGTTCCTGCTACAGGCGGCACCAACTGGCAGAAATATTTACCTCCACGCTTTCAGAAAAGAGTTTTTTATCCGGCATTATGGTCAAAAGAAGAAATGGATGAGTGGGGAAAGGCTTGGGTGGAGCTAAATGTTAAATAGATACTGAACATTTTACTCCTAACTGAAATACATTTCAGTTAGGAGTAAAAATATATTTTTCCGAAATATTTTTAACTAAAGATTCTCAATTTTCCTGGTATTATCTTCCGCATCCCGATCAATTAGTTTGTGCAACGGATCAATACCTGCTCTGGAAGGCTTGGCAGCAACATTTATAGTAAATTGCTGAGAAGCTTTATTGAAATGTTTCTTCTCTAAATAAATCAGAGAATCTTTTCCGGACTTATCAGCAGTATAAACACCTACATCAATCCAGTCGTTGGGGATTAAGTTTTTCTCATTACCTACACTGTCAGAATTAACTTTAGCGCATTCCAGCGTAAGAGTTACTGTATACTGATTGCCTTTTTTCTTTGCATCGGCAACTGCTGTCTTATTGTTAAACAAAGTAATATTTTCAAACAGATCAGTCACAACACTCTGCAATGAATCCGGTGTTTCTTTTCTTATATATCTTAGGAAATCATAGGAAACAGGATATGGAGCATCCTTAAATGCATAATCTTTAAGAAATGAGCTACAAGCCCGGTTAAGTGCTGTTTCACCAATGTAATCCTTCAATGCATAAAATACCAGACTTCCTTTTTGATAATGGATGTATTGCTGATTTTCATTTAATACGATGGGTAATTCTCTTTTAGTTTCACCTGCTCTTCCACGTAAGTAGCGATCCATTTCATACTTTAAAAATTTCTCCATGTGACTGCTTCCATACTCTTTTTCCATGACCATTAATGCTGTGTATTGTGCCATGCTCTCCACCATCATAGTAGATCCCTGTACATTGGCTCCGCAAACCTGATGGCCCCACCATTGATGCCCGACTTCATGCGATGTCACATAAAACGCCATATCAATATCGCTTTCTTTATCTACATCCATAATAAATCCGATGCCTTCAGAATAAGGAATCGTGTTGGGGAACGACTGCGCGAATGAAGCATATCTTGGAAATTCAATAATACGCACTTGTTTATGCTGATACTTGCTGAAGTTGGCATTACAGTATTTCAATGTTTTCTTAATGCCGTTTACCATATTCTTCAAATCATACTCATGTCCTTTCTGATAATAGATTTCAATATTCACATCCTCATACTTATCTCTTAAAACTTCATACCGTGCACTAAGGAAAGAATAAAAATTCCAGATCGGACTATCCATTTTATAATGAAAGTAGCGCCGGTTTCCCTGTTTCCATTCCTTTTGAAGATACCCCGGTGAAATGGCAATCTGATCTGCAGAAGTGCTGACAGTAGCCTCATAACGGATCCAGTCTGCATCACTGCCGAGATAGGTATTTCTCCATTGTAATGTATCCTGAATAGGATTCATACGGTACAATTTCTTAGGCAGGCCGGCATCTTTTCTGTCATCATCATCCGTCATTTCACTGCCTTCATTATAACCCAAAGAAGGCAACAATCCGTTGTTTATGAAAGTACCGTTATAAACAATACTGGTACTTCCGCCCTTATTCGGAAATCCTTTTTCACCATATGACAGTTCAAATTTCATGGCCAGACTATCACCGGGTAATAATGGTTTATTCAGTTTATATATATAAAATCCCTGTTCCACATCCGAAAGCACTGATTTAAATCCTCCTGCTATTACCAGCTTACTGAATTTTTTATCACTTGGTAAATTAAGAATTAAAGAGTCGATAGAGGTGGTGTTTTTATTTTTAATAATATATTCTGCTTTTATAAAACATTTTCTTTCCTCAGGAAAAAGATCAAGGTTTACATTTACTGAAGCAATTCTTGGCTGCGGTGTAAATTTTAATTTCTTATATTTTTTTTCATAATTAGCTGTAATCTCATCCCAGGTATCAGGCGCACGGTAAATATTCAGAACATTAGTGTTGTAATAAATAAATCCTCCGCTTACAATAAACAATGTTAAAGCAATGGGAATAACCAGTTTTCCATGTCCTGCCTTCCAGAGTAATCTCATCTTTTTAAATCGTGAAACAAAAGCCAGTTCACTGCCGCGTTTGCTCATCAGTAAGCCAACCATAAACAGAATAATACCCAGCATCAGCCAATAAAAATCGAAAAACAATACCGGCTTAACAAAATGACCAAATCCATTCATGGCAGAGTAGCTTTGTGTAGGGGAATTACCATACCATAGCAAATTATGATCAATATCATTGGCAGCTAAAATGATGTTACCCAGCCAGAAAATAATTACAATAGTATGTCCTAAGAATTTATTATTCACCATGCTATGAATAAAAAAAGTAAGCAAGGTGATTAATACCAGATAGGGAAATGTATTTAGTAAAAGTGACTTTATATAAATCACTATTTCAAATTCATAAAAGCCATTAATCATTTGCATCACAATACCCGTTAAAACCAAAATGCATAGCAGAAATAATTCTACCAGCAGCATAGCACCAAGCTTTGCAGTAATGAAAATGGAATCAGGTAATGCTACAGCATCAGTTATAGGAGCAATTCGAACTCCGATTTCTTTCCATATTAATTCACCGGAATAAAAAGTAATAATGATAATCAAAAAGAGCATAAAGTTTCCGGTGAGCAAATCAAGAATCATATACGTAACCGGATAGGTTGCGGTGCCATACATGCTACCCAAGTTGGTGCTCATGGAAAGCAGCATAAATACACCGCATAATGTTATTGCAATAAAGGGAATAGCTTTTACCACACTCTTGAAGTCAAACCGAAGCAGATACCACCATTGTTTTAACCGGGAAGCAATATTTCTTTGAAGTGTTATTTGTGGAATAGGAACAGCACTGATTTTTATTTCTTCTTTTGATAAAACAGTTTTTTTCCGGCGTAAAACATTTGCCGCACTGCTGAACTTAAAGGAGCGGAAGAAAACCCATCCGAAAACAAGTGAGATACTCAGCCAAAGCAAACGGTTGTAAAATAATAGTCCTGTTAATGGAACAACCATATTGTTTTTTTCGGAAACTGTCCAGTAACGGGTAACATTAGTGGTGGCTGAAAAACCAAAAGGGTCAAGCATGGATAATACTCTGTTACTTTCGATATCACGCTGATTGTTGAGGATGATAAGGTATAAGGTGAATAATATTACACCCTGTACATATATTGCCAGTTGATTTCGGAATAAACTGCCCATTGCAAAAAATAATATGCCAAGCATAAAAAGATTGGGAAGTATATAACTTAAAAATGGCTGGAGATAGGCTAGTGGCATAAATGCTCCGATATGTTCTGTATTAACACCGGGGAACACACATCCAAGCATATTTCCCCACAGTAAGCCACTAAAAACGAATATGGCAATTACATACGAGCCAAAAAATCGTCCTGCAAGATATTGCCATTTACGAACCGGGGTTGTAAACATTATTTCATGAAAATTATGTTCAAAATCGCGGAATACGGGCACGCCCATAATTGCCGAACAGATCATTGTCCCGAATATCATCATGATACAAACAGCCATATTGATACTGTATGGCGCGTTTTTATTCACCAACCCTGAGGCTCCTCCTATGTTTACATGCTCGGAATAACTGGCCAGAAACATCATCATAAAAAGAATGATGAAATAGGCATAAGTAGCAGGACGCTTCAATCGGTATCGAAGCTCAAATAAAAATATTTCTTTAAACATAATTTTGTAGTTGATTGGTGTTATTTCATCATTCCATTAATCACTGAAAAATAGACATCTTCCAGTTGAGGTTCGGTGCGCTCGAAACCACCGTTCAGCATTTCATCACTCCAAACATGCATTTCAATTTGACCTGTATTAAACTTGGTAGAAATGACTTTATGATTTTCATGGTGCTCTTTCGATGCCGCCTTGCTCATAAACTTCTTCCATATTTTGCCTTTCACCATATCAAGTGCCTGCATCGGATGACCTTCAAATAACACTTCTCCTTTATTAATAATAGCCATCTGTGAACAAAGTTCTTTAACATCTTCTACAATGTGCGTTGATAAAATTACAATCACACTTTCACTGATCTCACTCAGTAAATTAAGAAAACGGTTACGCTCCGTAGGATCAAGCCCTGCTGTTGGCTCATCAACAATAATAATTTTAGGATTGCCAATTAATGCCTGGGCAATACCAAAACGTTGTTTCATACCACCGGAATAACCACCCAGTTTTTTCTTTCGTGCATCGAAGAGGTTGGTTTGATTTAGTAAAGCATGCACCAGCTCCTGACGCGATTTTTTTTCCGTGGCGCCTTTTAATACGGCCAGATGATTTAACAATTCTTCAGCAGATACATTTGGATAAACACCAAACTCCTGAGGAAGATAACCGAGTATCTGACGTACCTCATCTTTTTTTTCCAGCACATTTAAATCATCCAGAAAAACAGAACCGGAATCCGCCTCCTGCAAAGTAGCAATAGTGCGCATCAGTGATGATTTACCGGCACCGTTAGGACCTAATAATCCAAACAAGCCATTATTAATAGTAAGGTTAATGTTCTTTAAAGCCTGTACACCGTTTGGATAGGTTTTACTAAGGTTGCTTATTTTTAATTGCATAGTGGTAATTGGTTTTTGTAAAACTAAGTATAAGATCAGTTTCGTACTTTAATTGTTACAGCAAAGAAAAAATAAACTTTTGCTTACGGGGAAAGATTGATGGTCGAAGTTTACCTAATCGTCGATCCTAGGTTTTAATAGATTTCAATTCGCATTTTGGAGCCACCAGAAGCAATTTATTTTAAGAACAACTTGCTTCGACGAATTTCGATGATTTTTTAATATATTGAAATACAGCAAGTTAAATATTATTTATGAAAATTAATTTGGTTTATACTGTAAACTACTTTATCATTGCTCCAGAAATTCAATCAATGAAAAAGGCACTCCTGTTTATTTGCTTACTCAATTATGCTACAATGGCGCTTAGCCAGATAACATTTACAGGTAAGGTAACTGATAATAAAAATGCAGCATTACCCGGAGTAAATGTATTTATAAAAGGTGGGTATGATGGAAGCAGTTCCTCGGCCGACGGAATTTTTACGTTTGCAACGGATGAAAAAGGAGAGGTAGTTATTGTAGCAACTTTACTGGGGTTTGAAGCAATGGAGAAGAAGGTGACGATTGAATCCACAATGGTTACTATTAATTTTAAGTTACGCGAAAAAGCCAATGAATTAAATACGGTAACAATATCTGCCGGATCATTTGAAGCAAGTGATGAAAGGAAAATTGTAATGCTGCGACCTCTTGATATTGTGACTACTGCCGGAGCTGCAGGTGATATTAACGGAGCACTGCAAACTTTGCCGGGAACACAAAAAATCGGTGAAACAGAAGGGCTCTTTGTACGTGGTGGTGAAGCAAGAGAAGCAAAAACTTTTATTGACGGAGTGTTGGTTGATAATCCTTATTTCACCAGTGTTCCTGATGTTCCGCAAAGAGGAAGGTTTTCTCCATTCCTTTTTAAAGGTACATTTTTTAGTACCGGTGGTTACAGTGCACAATACGGACAAGCAATGTCGTCAGCATTAATTCTGGAGAGTCAGGATATGCCTAAAACTACAACAACAAGTATTGGTATTATGAGTGTTGGAGCCGGATTAGGCCACGTACATAAATTCAAAAATACCAGCCTGGGTGCAAATATTAATTATTTTAATCTGACCCCTTATTTCATTATTGCAAAACAGAACCGCGACTGGCACACCACTCCTCAGGGCGGTGATGCATCCATTACTTTAAGACAGAAGACAACTAAAAATGGCATGCTTAAGTTTTTTGTGAATACATCTACCAATAAACTTAGTGTGGATTATGAAGATATTGAGAATCCCGAACCTGATGCCAGGTATCGTTTCAGTCTGAAAAATAAAAACCTTTTTACTGCGGCTTCCTATAAAGATATTATTGCAAATAAATACACACTTCAAATATCTTCAGCTTACAGTTTTAATCATGATGACATTTTTGTTGCTTCAAATGATATTGAAAAGGAAAATTCGCTTTATCAGAATCGTGTGGTGGTGTCTCGCCCTGTTAATGATTTATCAGTGATCAGGGCAGGAGGAGAATATCAGCATGCCGAGATTAATGACCGGTTTACTATATATAAAAGAACGTACCTCACTGATTTCGGAGCTGCATTTGCAGAAGGAGATATTTATATCACCAGAAAGTTGATGTCAAGAGCCGGTATTCGTGCGGAACGTTCTTCGGCATTGGATAAAATGAATGTTGCTCCCCGTTTGTCTCTGGCATATAAAACCGGTGATTATAGTCAGTTTTCTTTTGCATACGGACAGTTTTTTCAGGAGCCTGATTATCATTTTGTGCAACAACAGGAAGGATTAAAGTTTGAGCAAGCTGATCATTATATATTCAATTTTCAAAAAGTAAACGACAACCAGACATTCAGGGTGGAGGGATATTATAAGTTGTACAATAACCTTACTGTTACAGAACCAGGAATCAATAATGAAGGAGACGGATATTCACGGGGATTTGAAATCTTCTGGAGAGATAAAAAATCACTGAAGTATACGGATTACTGGGTATCTTATTCTTATCTGGATACAAAGCGAAAATATCTGGATTTCCCTTCTAAAGTAACACCTTCCTTTGCTGCAGAACATACTGTAAGTCTGGTTTATAAAAGATGGTTTAATGCACAAAGATTATCAGCCGGATTTACCTATTCATTTGCTTCGGGACGTCCTTACAATAATCCGAATAGAAATGAATTCATGTCGGAACACACTAAAGCATTTCATAATTTTAGTATTAATACTTCTAAGTTGATGATGATCGGACAACATTTTACTGTTCTGGTATTTTCCATTGATAATGTATTAGGAGTAAAAAATGTATTTACTTATCGATATTCTTCCGATGGTATGCGCAGGCAAACTGTAGGCCCGCCGGCACCACGATTTTATTTTTTAGCATTGTTTATTTCAATTGGAGAAGATCGTGTTGACTGATAAAATTAAAATTAATTCTCACTAATAAAACTTATAAAAATGAAAACAAAAATCACACTGGTACTAATGATGCTGGTTACTGTGCTGAATGCACAAAACACCCGTATGGAAAACGGATTATTAAAGAATATTAAACTTCTGGGAGAAGCAGAATCTACAGAACAAATGCAAACAACCACCAATGCATTTGAAAGAATTGCAGAAGCTGAGAAAGCAGAATGGCTGGCACAGTATTATGCAGGCTATGCAAATGTGCTTACCGGAATGCGTCAGCAAGATAACTCTAAGAAAGATGAGTTCTATGACCGTGCTCTTGGTTATGTTAATAAGGCTGATGAAATGAGTCCAAACAATTCGGAAGTGTATGTGCTTAAATCATGGATATTAGGAATGAAAATCAGTATTGATCCTATGACCAGAGGACAATCTCTTGGAATGGAATCAGGAATGTTAATTGCTAAAGCAGTTGAATTAAATCCGGAAAATCCACGTGCATATTTTCTGAAAGGACAATCTGCACTTTATACTCCGGAGCAATTTGGAGGAGGAAAGGCAATAGCTCAACCACAATTGGAAATGGCGATAGAAAAATATAAAACATTTAAACCGGCTTCACTTGCTATGCCTTCATGGGGCGAAATACAAGCAAAAGCCGCATTGGAACAATGTAAAAAAATGTAATGCATACTACTATGGAAAATAAGGATATCATGTCAGGACAAGAAAGTTTGCAGATCATACAACAGATGATTGGTCAGGCAAAACGGCAGTATAGTGATGATAGTTTTAATTATCTGTTATGGGGATGGCTGGTTTTTATTGCAAGTCTTGGCCAATATATACTGGCTTATGTAGGATTTGCTCAGCCTGCTGTTGTTTGGTTGCTAATGCCTGTGGGAGCAGTAATATCAACTATATATAATTATAAAGCCAATAAAAAGGAAACAGTAAAAACCTATATTGATGAATTTGGTAAATATGTACTGATTGCATTTTTGGTTTGCATGTCAATTGTACTTATTAATCAGCAGAAACTTGGGTTAAACTGTTATCCAATGCTAATAATGATTTACGGTATGTGGTTATTTGTTTCAGGAGGATATCTGCGATTTAAACCATTGATCATTGGAGGCATCTGTAATTGGATAATTGCAATTGTAGCAACGTATGTCGAATTCGATATTCAACTTCTGTTACTTGCACTTGCCGTTCTGGTTGGGTACATTATACCCGGACATATGTTAAGCAGTCATTATAAAAAAAATATACAATAGTTCACCGTGTACCTGCTAAAGTATTTCAGAACATAAATTCCGAAATATTTTAACAGGCGCACATTTATTTTAATATCTTGAATATGTTTAAGGACTTAGATCCATTATTGCATCAGCAGTTACGATTAAGCGTAATGTCACTCCTTATTAGTGTAAAGGAAGCAGAGTTTACGTTTCTAAAAGAAAAGACAAATGCCACAGCAGGTAATTTAAGTGTACAGATTAATAAACTTTCGGAAGCCGGTTATATTACAGTAGCTAAAACATTCAGGGATAATTATCCATTAACCACCTGTAAAATTACACCTGCAGGAATTAGTGCTTTTGAAACTTATGTGGAGAATCTGAAGCATTATATTGGGAAGAAGGAATAGTGAATATTGGAATAAAATGTTTCAAGCACTTTTATTATGTATTAATTTCGTTTTATGAAGCAATTAATTTTTTAAGAAATTATACTTTTTAAAATTCAGTGTTCAATTTTAAAAATGCATTTAAGATAAAAAATGAGTTATGCCGGACAATTTTTCTCTGCTTATGCATGACATTTTAAACCGATTTAATCCTTGTAAATGAGGCAGTTATTAACATTAATTTGGCTAACGGGCTCATTATTAGGTAGCCTGGATTAACATTTTCACAAAATAATACTTGCTTTCCCCTTAAAATCAATTTACCTTTGAGCAGGCTCCAAATCAAGGAGCTTTTTTTATCACAAGGTAACTCGTATATGGCCGTATGGCCCGGTACTCTAATGTATAAATTGAATGGAAAACGTAAATGAAAAAGACCTCCACAATGATGAGGCCGGCACTGAAAATCAGCAACCCGAAACAGTAAATGAATCTGCAACAATTAGTCCGTTGCAGCAAGCGGAAACAGTTGCAGAATCTGCATCCACTGAACCACCGGTTGAGCCAAACCTCGAAGTTATTCCTGAAATCGTAGCTGAAATTCAACCATCAGCACCGGAAGCTGAACCGGCTCCCGTTTTATCAGAACCGGAATCCCTCCCAACACTTGAACATGAAGAACTACTACCTGTAGCTGAAGAGCATCATGAGGAGATAGAGCATGAACCATTAGAGAATTTTGGGGAGCTTAATAAGGCACAACTCGCAGCACGAATGGAGGAGCTTGCTGATGCTCCTGATTTTAATGCCGTAAAAAATAAAGTAAACGCTGTTCGTGATGCATTTAATCATATTGTTTCAGAAGAACGTGCAGCAGCATTATCTAAATTTTTAGAAGATGGCGGACTCAAAGAAGAGTTTGACTATCGTGCCGATGCGCATGAAGATAAATTCAATGAAGCTTATAAGAAATTCAACAAACGTCGTTCTGAATTTATTTTAAGTCAGGAGAAAATCCGACATACTAATTTAAAGACGAAGCAGGATATTTTAGCGAAGATGAAGAGTATCATCCAGAATGAGGAAGATATGTCGAAGGCGTTTAATGAATTCCACGACCTGCAGGCACAATGGAGAAGCATTGGTCCGGTGCCGCCACAGAATATTAATGATCTGTGGATGACCTACCGTTTATATATAGAGCGTTTTTATGATTATATAAAGATTAACCGCGAGTTGCAGGACCTTGACCAGAAGAAAAATCTGGAAATGAAATTGCAATTATGCGAACAGGCAGAAGAGTTGATTCTGGAATCATCGTTAAATAAAGCGATGCAGGAAGCCAATCAGTTGCAGATAAAATGGAAAGATATTGGAGTTGTTCCAAGAGATAAACGTACGGAAGTATGGACTCGTTTCAAGGCGGCAGTTGATAAGGTATTTGAAAGAAAGAAAGAATTCCTGGATGAGCTGAAAGGAAAACATTCTGTAAATCTGGAAGCAAAAAATGCATTAATTGCTAAGGCAGAAGAGTTGATTAACCAGCCAATGGATAAACATTCAAAGTGGCAGGAAACAATGAAGGCTGTTTTAGAATTGCAACAGGAGTGGAGGAAAATTGGTCCAACGGATAAGCAGACTAATGATGAGGTTTGGAAAAAATTCAAAACTGTTTCTGATCAGTTCTTTAAAAACAAGGATGATTTTTATCAGAAGAAAAAGCAGGAGTATGCAGCAAACATGCAGGCAAAAACCGAATTGTGCATTGCAGCGGAAGCATTAAAAGACAGTCATGACTGGAAGAATACCGGCACTGAATTAATCCGTTTACAACAAGAGTGGAAAAAGGTGGGTGCAGTAGGATCCAGTGAAAAGAATGACAGAATATGGAATAGATTCCGTGCAGCATGTGATAACTTCTTCCAGACTAAAAAGGCACATTTTGCTGATCAAGATCAGGCACAGGAAGTGAATTTAGTAGAGAAAGAAAAACTAATTGAGGAAGTAGGAAAATTTGCCATTGGTGAAAATGCACAGGAAGCTTTGGAGCAACTGAAGGATTATCAGCGCAAATTCACGGAGATTGGATTAGTACCACTTGCTAAAAAGGATGATATATATAATCGTTTCCGCAAGGCCATTCAGGTGCATTTTGATGCATTAAAAGTTAACCCGGGCTACAGAGAGGGATTCCGTACACGTAATGAGCAAAGTGGTTCTTCCCGTGGAGGAAATTATCAGCAGCACAGCCATAGCCATTCAGCACAACCTGCAGCATCAGGCGATGAGCGGGGAATAGTGTTTAAAATGAATAAACTGAAAGAAGAAGTTACCGTATTGGAGAACAACATCGGTTTCTTTGGCAGATCAAAAAATGCAAATGCTTTGAAAGAAGAGTATGAGCAGAAAATCAAAGAAGCCAAAGAAGAGATTGATAAACTAAAGGCAAAGCTGAAAGAAATAAAAACAGCAAATTAAGAAAATAGCGAATTATTTTAAAACCCTGTTCATTTTTGAATGGGGTTTTTTTATTGCCGGATATTCAACACTCTGGTAGAATAAATGGTTATCAAGGGTGGATTTCTCTTCAGGCAAGGTGCCTGATTGATGGTGTCGTTTCTATTGTAGGTTTGTTAACACGAGCAAGGTGCTCGCGCTAGATAAAAATTAAAAATAAAGATAGTAAAACAAAATACCGGTTCATCTTTGAACCGGGCTTTTTTTATGATTTAAGATTGTTACAATCGTCGCACCAAAATAAATTTAGTCGCGAAGTCTAGCAATTAAAATTTCTATTACACAGTCATAATTTCCTTTTCCTTCAAGTCAAGATGTTTATCAACTTTAAGAATAAACTGATTGGTGATATGTTGCGTTTTTTCTTCTGCATCTTTTGCTTCATCTTCCGGCAAACCGCTTTTTTGTGCTTTCTTAATATGCTCATTAGAATCACGACGAATATTACGAATACTTACTCTTGCAACTTCACCTTCTGCTTTCGCTTTTTTCACCAGATCCTTACGACGCTCTTCTGACAATGGTGGTACATTGATACGTACCACAGAGCCATCATTCTGAGGGGTAAGTCCAAGGTTTGCAGCAAGTATGGCTTTCTCAATTGGCCCTATCATTGCTTTTTCCCAGGGTTGAATAACGAGCGTACGTGCATCAGGAGTATTCACATTCGCCACCTGACTTAATTGTGTGTTGGTGCCATAATAATCTACATGAATACTATCCAGCATTTGTGGATTTGCTTTTCCGGCACGGATCTTTTGTAATTCTGATTCTAAATGTGAAATGGCCTTATTCATCAG
>JANOBN010000559.1:0-4848 GCA_031411675.1 Bacteroidota bacterium
TAATAAACTTAAAGCGATAAGCAAACCAAAGCAAATATCTTTAAATGGGTTATTGCAAAACATTTCTTCTACGTTTATAAAAGATAGTGCTGGATTAAAAAATTTATATGATAATAATCCGAAAACTTTAATTACTTTAAATGAAGATTCAGTGCAAGCGAAAGGTAATGAAATTTCACTTATTTTCAAAGAGAAAAAAATCGTTAATGGCCTAAGCATCAAAATAAATTCCATTGATACCATTAGTAAAAACATTTTGTCAGTTTATTTTTTGACTCCTGATAAACTAAAATGGAAAGAAATACCGGGAGTAAATTATCAGATCACTAAAGAAACAATTGATATTAATTTTTCCGAAACAAATGTTTTTGGGATTAAGTTGGTTGTTTCTAACTTAAAGAAAAAGCAGGTGATTAAATTTTCGGAGTTTCAAGTATTCACACCCGCATTGCCAACCCTGCCTGATTTTTATTACTTTACCACGAAGGTAATGAATGCCGTGAATAAAGAATCGAATTTCAAGTTTCAGACTGAAAATATAGATGAGCTTATTGTGTATTATAAGTCTGCTAAGGACTCTCAATCGATTGGTAAAGAAGTATGGGTACAGAATAAATTACTTAAATCTGATAAAAATAAATTGAATTCAGAGGCAGATAAATATTTTCAATTCCTTTTAATTGGGAAGCCAAAAAATACAAATGCAATGTTTAGCGATATTAGACTGGAGTAAATTTTTAATATTTATAATTAGTATGATAAAGAAAATCATTTTTCTTATTTATCTTGTTTCATCAATAATTTATTTTGATGCATTTGGGCAACATCAGGACCGAAACTGGTATTTTGGCAATGGCACAGACGGTATAATATTTAATTCTGCTAATGTGCCGGTTAAGGTAAGTAATAAGTATCCCAATATGGGCTTTGAAGGCATATGTGTTGTGAGCCATGCATGGACCGGCGAATTGCTTTTTTATACTGATGGTATCGAGGTAATAAATAAAAATCATCAGGTGATGACCAATGGCGGCGGGTTATTGGCGAATTTCTCAGGTTCACAATGTGTGCAGGTTTGTAAAATGCCTAACGAATGCAGCAAGTATTATATTGTTTCAAATTCGTCTTGGGATAATACTCCCGGTAGTTTATATTATTCAATTGTTGACTTTACCTCATTAAGTCTTGGACAGGTAACTTCTAAAAATACGCTAATTAATGGCCCAAATTATCATCAGGCGATGAGGATAATCCCTAAACTGAATAGTAATAATTTATGGCTTATTGCTCATCTGTATAATACTGCTACCTATCACGTATTTGAGATATCACCTTCTGGTTTTTCTGCACCTGTGGTTTATAATTTTAGCAATTCGGGCAGAAGCTGGACAATGGAATACAATGAGGTTACTCATAAGTTGCTTAATATGGGTGAAGACTTAATTAAGGTAACATTATTTGATTTTGATCCTGCAACAGGAGTGCTTTCTAATGAGCAACAATTGGCAAGTTCTGCCATTACTGCAGCAAGAGTTGGTAATTTTTCAGATGATGGGACTAAAATTTATGCAGGAGTCAGTCCCGGACTTACACTATGGCAGTATGACTTATTAACCGGCACATGGACCAACATGAATACCTGTTGCTATGCACACGATGTTAAGAAAGGCCCAGATGGCTTAACATATCATATTCATACCTATTCTGCATCAAACCCTTTAGCAACAATGACTAATGCAAATTTGTCTGCAATTGGTAATGCTTGTGGTTATTCAACAATTACTTCTCCCGGTGGGTTTAATGGTGCAGTGCGCAGATTCCCTGAGTTTCTTGTTACAGCTCAGCCACCGGTTGCTGTTACCGATACTTTATCAATGTCGACAGGTGGTACTGTTTTTATTGATGTACTTGCAAATGATTATGATCCGCAAGGTGATATTATTTCATTTGATTCTATAGTCAGGCAACCTTCTTTCGGGTCAGCTGTATTCCTTGGAGGTCAGATTCAGTATACGCCCAATGCATTTTGTTCCGGCAGTGATACTTTAAGCTACCTGATTAGTGATAACACTTGTTTGTATGATACAGCCTATGTCTATATTAATTTTATTGCTCAGAATCCAAGTTTGACATGGAATACGAGTATTGATACATGCAATCAAATAGTCTCGTTTGTTAATACTACATCATTAGCTTATAATTCACTTTTGTGGTCTTTTGGTGATGGTCAAACGGATACAAGTTCGAGTACTATACATACTTATCTTAATGCCGGTGTTTATCAAGTTAGCTTAACACTTTCAGATAATAGCGGATGTTTATTTAGTTATTCTGATACAATTGAAATCACTAATAAGCCGATTCCCGGATTTATATTTACTCTTGATACTTGTACAAATACATGCACCTTTATAAATAACTCACAGTATTCGAATAATTATATTTGGGATTTTGGAGATGGTACTTCATATACAGTTTCATCTCCAACACATGTTTATACAAGTGGTCAATATTCTGTTTTATTATTAGCAGAAAATGGAAGCTGTTCTGATACAATTTCAGCTTCATTCTTTATGCCAGTGTTAAGTTTGCCAACAGCAAGTTTTGTGGGGTTACTTGATACTTGTACATCAACTATAAACTTATTAAATAACTCAAGTAATTATTCAACGAGTAATTGGATATTCTCTGATGGAACATCTGATACATTAACTAATCCAACTCATACTTTTCTAGCAAATGGAATGCAATCTGTTTATTTGCAGGTTACCAACCAGGCCGGATGTGCAGATTCTACTCAACAAGCCATTTTTGTTCCAGTTATACAACAGGCTATAGCATTGTTTTCAACTTCAATTGATACTTGTTCAAGGACAATTACATTATCTAATAATTCAACAAATGCTACAAATTATTTTTGGAATTTAGGTGATGGTAACAGCTCAACAGTTGATTCACTTATGCATGTTTATGCTGTTGATAGCACCTATTATATTCTATTGATTTCTTCAAATAGCTGTAATTCAGACACTATTGGAATAAGCGTAAATATTTCAGTACCCTTGCCGGTTGCTGCATCATTTAACTATCTATTAGATTATTGCAATATGGGTATTGAATTAAATTCATTATCTACAAATTCTACAAATTATTTTTGGGATTTTGGAGATGGAAATTTCTCCAGTGATAGCAATACTGTGCATTTCTATACTCAAAGCGGACCTTACACATTAACATTAATTGCAGAAAATTCATGTTTTAGCGATAGCTCTGAAATTAATATTACCATTTATAGTGTACTTATTGCTAATTCTTCTTTTGTTGTACAAAATGCTCCTTGTTCTCAATTAGTAGTGTTTTCAAATTCATCTGTAAATTCAATTAATTATAGTTGGGATTTTGGGGATGGAACCTTTAGCACTGATAGCACTCCTTCTCATTCGTATTCTTTGCCCGGTGTTTATCAGGTAATTTTAATTGCTTATGATTCCTGTTTTAGTGATACCAGCTCTTTTACTATTGATTTAAGTCTTAATCAATCACCTGTGGTTCTGTTTACAGCCCTAGCGCAAAATTGTGACACATTAGCAATTCCATTTTTGAATCAAACCTTATATGCCAACAGTTTTCTTTGGGATTTCGGAGATGGCCAAACTGATACTGCTTCAAATCCTCTGCACACATTCCCGGCAGCCGGCACTTATAATGTAAGCTTAACTGCATTTAATGGATGCTTTTCCGGCAGTATTTCCTTTCCTGTAACGGTGAATTCAATCTCAGTGCCGTCTGCATCGTTTAATTATAATATAGACACATGCACGCAGATTGTAACTTTTATAAATACTTCTTTAAATTCAACAACATATTTGTGGAATTTCGGCGACGGTTCCATAAGTAATCAAGCCTCAGGTACCCATCAGTATAACGGATTTGGCAGCTATTTAATTATTTTGATAGTTGAACCATTAAGCAATTGTGCTGACACGACTGAGATGGTATTGATTCTAGGAGAATCCGAGTTAAGCCCATTTTATATTCCTAATTGTTTTACACCGAATGATGATGGTAAGAATGATGTATTCCAAATAAGTTCATCGGTTGATTGTAATGACTACTATATTACAATATTGAATCGTTGGGGTCAAGTTGTATATGAAGGTACTAGTGAAACGAAGCCCTGGGATGGCACTTATAAATCAAAAGATGTGGTTGAAGGGGTCTATTTTTATGTATTTAAATCTGCAAAACACTCGAGTTCAGGAAATATTTCATTGTTTAGGTGAACAGACTGTCAATCTATCAATAATTTACCTGCTTCTTGGAATTTCTTTGTGTCGATGGAATAAAGGTAAATACTTGCATTTAATGCGTTAGGTATTCTAACTTGATTTTCACCATCATTAATTGCGGATTGAAATACCAAATCCCCGCTTATAGAAAAGATAGATATTTTTGAAACTCCAATTGGAAGATTATTTAATTGAAGTGTATTTGTTGCCGGGAGCCATATTAATGAAATTTGTTTTGGATCAATTTGATTTTTAATGTAAGTTGGCAAACATATTTTGTTTAAATCAGATAATTGGATTGGACTTGCAATTAATCCGTAAGAACCCGATCCGATAAAACAGCAATTGTTTATATACCAACCAAAGGCGGAATATCTTGAAGGTGCAGACAAATAGGATAGTTGGGACCATGTATCCTGATTCGGAGAATACTCCCAGAAATCATTAAAGTAAGAAATACCATCAGGTACATGGCTGACTTTTTCAGACAGGTTAAAAATAGATTTTATATCTTAACCTCAATGAAAAACGCATATGAAAAAATCAAAATTTACGGAAG
>JANOBN010000560.1:0-1877 GCA_031411675.1 Bacteroidota bacterium
TTACGTAATAAGTTTTATTTTCAAACTACTTTACCAGGGTTGTCAACCTTTACGTAAATAGTTGTATTTTCAAAGTACTTTACCAAGGTTGACAACCCTTGCCAACCCTTGCAACAAACTATCACTTCATACTTTCGCTCCCAAAAGAAAAAGGTAGCAGTTGTGATGCACTTTCAATTATCATTACTTTTCCTTCCATGCCAGACATAATAAGCCGCATAGGTTGTTTGGTTCTGTCTTCGTATTCCGTAAGGCTTTGCCTACACATACCACAAGGAGAAATGGGTTTATTGCTCTCGCCATTACCAGCAAGGTTATTGTAACTAATGGCCATTGTCTTTATGGGTTCATCGGTTTGTATCATACTAGCAGATGCCAATAATACCCTTTCTGCACATATACCCACGGGGTATGAGGCATTTTCTTGATTGGTACCATAAACCTTTTGTCCATTGTTAAAAATGGCAACGGCCCCTACTAAAAAATTACTATAAGGTGCATACGCTTTTTGGGTGGTTTTTCTTGCTTCTTCCAATAAAGCAGCATCTTCCTTATTTAGTTCACGAATATCATCAAACACTTCAAAATTAAAACTATATTCTTGCTTCATACTTTGTATTTATTTAGTCTTTAAGATTTTCAATTCCAGTTCATCGTCTCCATTCCTAGAAAATATTCATCTTAAATTTTATAATAGAGATAAAAAATCCTCTCAACTTTTAGATTGAGAGGATTTTTTGGAGAGTGAAGTTAAGTTATTATTCTATTGTATCACTATTTTATTTTATTCCATTAAATAATCTTTTCCATCTTGGGCCACCTTCCCAACTAAACCAAATAAGGGATGCTTTACCCACCACATGATCTTCTGGCACAAAGCCCCAATAGCGGCTATCCAATGAATTGTGACGGTTATCTCCCATCATCCAATAATAGTTCATTTTAAAGGTATAGGAAGTTGCAGCAACGCCATTGATTGATACTTTACCCGCTACATTTTCTACTTTATTGCCTTCATATACTTCTATGCAACGTTTGTAGCGTATCAAATTGTCGGGCGTAAGTTGTATGGTGCTTCCTTTTTGTGGAATGGTAATTGGGCCAAAATTGTCTGCGGACCAACGATGTTTCGTATCTGAACCGTAGTAAGGAAAAAGTCCATTATCCGGTTGCATAACATAATCAGATACGGCATAACCTTGAGGTAACTTTAAAGTAGATTTTTCTTTATTAGTGATATTAACTTTCCAATTTTGTTGATCAATTTGTTTAACATCCCCTTGGTCTTCTCTTACATTAATGTCGAATTCCTTCAATTTTTCTTTATCTAAAAAAGCGTTTGCTGGTGTAGAAATGATGTAATATCGCTGCGATTCTGGAAATAAAGGTGAAGGTTGTCCGTTTACAACGACTTTACCATTTTCTATTTGCAAAACATCCCCACCAACAGCAACACATCTTTTTATAAAATTCTCTCTCTTATCTACAGGTCTTGTAATAATATCCGAACCATACCTATTCCATACCTCATCTCTCCCCAGTTCTTTTAGCGCTTGATAATAGGTAATTTGGCTGCCAAACTGCTGCTCTTTGTCGTTTATCAACGTATCATTTACCGGAAAATTAAATACCACCACATCGTTTCTTTTTACTGGGCTAGCAAACCATCTTGTGTAAGGGATATGTATTGCTTCCGAATAAGATTTTACAGGTACAAATGGCATGGTATGATGCACAAACGGCATTGCTATAGGCGTATTGGGGATTCTCGGTCCATAACTGAATTTGCTTACAAACAAAAAGTCATTCACCAATAAAGTTTTCTCCATAGAAGGTGTGGGAATGGTGTAAGCTTCAAAAACAAATGTGCGTATAAT
>JANOBN010000561.1:0-4766 GCA_031411675.1 Bacteroidota bacterium
CCTTTTATTTTATCTTCCACTTCGCTCCGGGCGGTTAATATTAAAACTGCCGCTTCAATATTGGCTTTTCTGGCATCTTTTAAAACATCCAGACCATCCATATCAGGAAGGCCAAGATCAAGAAGGATAAAATCGTAAGAATTAACGTGTATTTTTTCAGCGGCTGCTTTGCCGGTAAATGCTACATCACAATGAAAATTCTGACGCGTAAGATAGATTTCAATTTCATGTGATAAACTTTTTTCGTCTTCAACGATAAGTACGTTCATATGTTTTAAGATTAAAGATTGCTAATTTATAATTTATGCAACAGCATTGATGCTAGTCAGAATGATGCTGCAGGCAATATCAATTTCTTTTTTGGTGATGGTGAGAGGTGGTGCCAGTCGCATTTTGCTGTCTGCAAACAGAAACCAGTCAGTTATTAAACCGTTCTGAATACATTCTGCAATTATTCTGTGATTTTGCGCCGCACTTTCAAATTGCAGGCCAAGAAGTAATCCTTCACCAGAAATACATTTAATTGCCGGATGAATAAGAGATGCTCTGATCTGTTCTTCTTTCTCCTCTACTTCCTCCATCAGTTTTGACTCTAAAAGGAACTTAAGTGTGGCATATCCCGAAGCACAACAAACCGGATTCCCTCCGAATGTAGTAATATGACCTAATACCGGATTTTCTGTTAAACAGTGCATAATTTCTTTGGATGCAGCAAAGGCTCCTAATGGCATTCCGCCACCCATACCTTTTGCGATTGCAATGATATCGGGTTGCAATGAATGCTTCATGAAGGCAAATAAGGATCCTGTACGGCCATAGCCCGTTTGTATCTCGTCAATAGCGAAGAGGGTGCCTGTTGCTTTACAACGCTGCTGCAATGCTACCAGAAAACCGGGTGTTGCTGTTAACGCTCCGGCTTCTGCCTGCATTACTTCTGTTATTACGCAGGCAACAGTTTCATCAATTTTATTTAATGAGTCGGTATCGTTGAAATCAATAAAATCAACTCCGGGAAGCAAAGGCTCACTAGCTTTTTTGAAATACTCATCACTCATCAGACTCATGGCACCAATCGTGTTACCATGATATGCATTTCTGCAGGCAATAATTTTTTTTCTTCCTGTATACCTTCTCGAAAGTTTAATAATACCATCAATTGCCTCAGAGCCGGAATTAACGAAATAGTAGCTGTCAATGCCCGGGGTTTGTGAGGATAATAATTGTGCAAGCTTCACCTGTGGCGACTGAATATATTCTCCATACACCATTACATGCATATATAAATCCAGTTGCTCCTTAATGGCGGCAACTACTTCCGGATTCCGGTGTCCGATATTACTTACAGAAATACCGGAAATAAAATCCAGGTATTTCTTGCCATTTATGTCAGTAATATAATTGCCTTCCGCCGAAACTATTTCCAACAGCATTGGTGCAGGGCTTGTCTGTGCTACATGTTGTAGAAAAAGTTGCCGCTGACTGATCATGTACCGATAATTATTAAAGAGAAGAGAGCGCTGATTTTATTGCTTCAATCTTTGATTCTGCATCCTGGCGTTTACGTGTTTCAGATGCTATGATATCAGGCTTTGCATTGGAAATAAATTTTTCATTGCCCAGTTTATTCATCACCGATTGAAGAAAACCTTGTGCATACTCCAGCTCTTTTTGCAAACGAACACGTTCTGCATCTTTATCAATAATATCTCCATAAGGGATAAAACATTCTAAAGAATCTACCAGAAATGCACTGCAATCAGCAGGCTGACTTCCGGTAATGTATTTAAAAGTGGAAAGATTTGCCAATCGCTTAATGATAGTATCAAATTCTCCGGGATGAGTTGCATCCTTTGCCGGTTCCATAATAAATAATTCCAGTTCCTGTTTAGGTGAAATACTCTTTTGCTGACGGTAATTTCGTATCTCTGAAATAAGTGTTTTTGTTAATTCGAATGCTGACAAAAGTTTCTTGTCAAATGCTTTTATTTCCGGCCATTGGGCAATAATAATATCATCACCCGATTTACGTTCGCGTACTGTATGCCATAATTCTTCAGTAATGAATGGCATAAACGGATGAAGTATTTTCAATAACTGCTCAAAGAAAATCTGTGTTGCCGAATACGTTTCTTCGTCAATAGGAGCTGATTCACTGTTTATATATTCCGGTTTAATGATTTCCAGATACCAGGCACAATAATCATCCCATACCAGTTTGTAAGATGCCATTAATGCATCACTGATCCTGTATTTGGAATAGTGATCGTTAATGATAGTTAGTTGCTCGCTGATTCGCTGCTGCATCCATGTTATTGCCTGTTTACTTGCAACAGTTTGTTTAGCATCTTTACTTACTTTCCATCCCTGAATTAAACGGAAGGAATTCCATATTTTATTGGAGAAGTTACGACCCTGTTCACAATAAGATTCATCAAACAACAAATCATTTCCTGCAGGAGAACACAACAACATTCCTACACGAACACCATCAGCACCATATTTTCCAATAAGATCTAACGGATCCGGTGAATTGCCCAATGACTTCGACATTTTACGACCTTGCTTATCACGAACGATGCCGGTGAGATAAACATTGGTAAATGGTTTTTTTCCGGTGTATTCATAACCTGCAATGATCATACGCGCCACCCAGAAAAATAAAATCTCCGGAGCAGTTACCAAATCATTGGTAGGGTAGTAGTATTTTATTTCTGCATTATCAGGATGAGCATAACCATCAAATACACTAATCGGCCAGAGCCACGACGAAGCCCAGGTATCCATTACATCTTCTTCCTGTTTTAAACCGGCAACAGTAACATTAATGTTCCTCGCTTTAAATTTATCTACTGCTTCTTCTGCAGTTGCACATACTTCAAAATCTCCATCATTATTATACCATGCCGGAATACGATGTCCCCACCACAACTGACGACTTAAACACCAGTCGCGTACATTTTCCATCCAGTGTTTATAGGTATTGATAAACTTACCCGGAATGAGATTTACTTCACCATTGACCACTGCATCCAATGCAGGCTTGCTGATATCTTTCATCTTCAGATACCACTGCATCGACAAACGTGGTTCAATAACTGCATTGGTTCTCTCACTATGTCCAACCTGATGGGTGTAATCTTCAGACTTTTCAATCAATCCTTCTTCTTCCAGTTGCTTAATAGCCATTTTGCGGGCAACAAAGCGATCCAATCCAACAAAAACTTGTCCTTCCGCAGAGATAGTACCGTCTTCATTCAATGTATCAATAACAGGTAGATTATGACGCATTCCGATTTCATAATCAACAGTATCATGTGCAGGAGTTACCTTCAAGCAACCGCTACCAAATTCCCTGTCAATAGCTTCATCAGTAATAACAGGAACTGCACGATTAACCAATGGAACAATTACTTTCTTTCCATGCAAATGACGGTAGCGATCGTCTTCCGGATGAACAGCAATAGCAACGTCACCCATAATCGTTTCCGGACGTACCGTTGCAACAGTGAGATGACCGTTGCCATCTTCATATAAATACTTTACATAAACCAGTTTGCTTCTTGTTTCCTTAAATAAAACTTCTTCATCACTTAAAGCAGTTTTTGCAACAGGATCCCAGTTCACCATCCGCTTACCGCGATATATATATCCTTTATTATAAAGATCAATAAAAACATTTACTACATCCCGGTAATAGCCTTCGTCCATTGTAAATGATGTCCGTTCCCAATCGCACGATGCTCCCAGTTTTTTTAACTGCTCCAGAATGATTCCACCATATTTTTCTTTCCATTCCCAGGCGTATTTAAGGAACTCATCACGACTCAGGTCTGACTTTTTAATTCCTTTCTCACGAAGCATAGCCACCACCTTTGCCTCAGTTGCAATAGAAGCATGGTCAGTCCCCGGCACCCAGCAGGCATTTTTACCCAACAAACGGGCGCGACGAATCATTACATCCTGAATAGTATTGTTCAACATGTGACCCATGTGTAATACACCGGTAACATTGGGAGGAGGGATCACAATAGTATAAGGTTCTCTATCATCCGGTACTGAGCGGAAGTACCCTTTTTCCATCCAGTATTTATACCATTTACTCTCTGTAGTTGAGGGGGAGTATATCTTTGCTAATTCCATTAATTTAAAGTAAATTTTTGAGGGAGCGAAGATAGCTAAAACCACCCTTCCATGGAAGAAAACAGGCTGTTCTATACCTAAATTGCTTTATATTTGGCCGGGGCACAGCATATATAATACTCTATGAAGATCAACCTTACTACAAGAATTTTTATTGGAATGCTATTGGGGATTTTAACCGGGCATTTTTATCGTTCCTATCACCCTGATCCGGCAGATTATGAAAGCTTTGCTACCAATATTCAGATACTGAGTGATATATTCCTGCGACTGATAAAGATGATTATTGCCCCATTGGTTTTTACAACGCTGGTGGTAGGTGTTGCAAAAGTGGGTGATTTTAAAAGTGTGGGAAGAATTGGCATTAAAACCATTGTTTATTTTCAGTTTGCCACACTTCTGGCACTTACTTTAGGATTGGTAATGGTGAATTTATTTGAACCGGGAAAAGTGATGCAATTACCACTTCCACCTACCGATGCTACCAGTGGGATTGCAGGAGGTGTGCCGGCATTTAAAGATTTTATTACCCATGTTATTCCGAAGAGCGTAATTGAAGCAATGGCGAATAATGAAATACTTCCAATTGTTGTGTTCTCTTTATTTTTTGGTGTTGCTATGGCTTC
>JANOBN010000562.1:0-3039 GCA_031411675.1 Bacteroidota bacterium
TCAGAATTTTATAGAATAATTTATTAGATTTAAACTTTTTAATTATATCTGCTTTTTATTAAAGTATAATATTATATTTTTCCTTTAATTGTATTATTTGTAAGGACAATCAATAAAACATTACTATCTTTATTTCCGGAATTAAAACATTAATTAATAGATAAAAATGAGTAACTATTTGATTATCGGCGGTTCATCAGGAATCGGAAAAAAACTTTGTGAGCAACTTGCATCTTCAGAAAACCATGTTTATGCAACCTATTTTAAAAATGAAATGCAATCTTCTAAACATTCAACAGAATATCATCAGTTGAATGTTCTTGACGAAACAATTTCTCTTGGCTTCATTACAGATTCCATCGATGCGCTGATATATTGCCCCGGAAGCATCAATCTCAGGCCATTTGAAAGGATAAAACCTGCTGATTTTCTGCAGGACTATAACCTTCAGGTCCTGGGTGCCATAAAAACCATTCAGGCTGCACTGCCACTTCTAAAAAAGTCATCCCATGCATCCATATTATTATTCTCTACAGTTGCAGTACAATCCGGCTTACCTTTTCATTCACAGGTGGCCAGTTCAAAAGGCGCTATTGAAGGTCTTACACGTGCATTAGCCGCTGAATTAGCCCCTGGAATCCGGGTTAACTGCATTGCTCCTTCATTAACCGATACACCACTTGCGTCTGCATTATTGAATACAGAACAAAAGAGAGAGGCTAATGCATCACGCCATCCATTAAAAAGAATCGGCACAACAGATGACATTGCTAATATGGCAAGTTATCTGATTTCAGAAAAAGCATCCTGGATAACAGGTCAGGTTTTACATGTAGACGGTGGAATGTCATCAGTAAAAATATAATCAATGAAAATTCTGCTCACCGGTGTTACCGGCTACATTGCACAACGTTTACTTCCCGTCTTAATTCAGAATGGACATGAGATAATTTGTTGTGTCAGAGATAAAAATCGTCTCAACATAAAAAAATACGCTTTCGGGAATTTACAGGTGATAGAAGTTGACTTTTTAAATAAAAATACTTTGCATAAAATACCTGCTGATATTGATGTTGCTTATTATCTTATCCATTCTATGTCAACACATACCGGTGATTTTACAAATCTGGAAGAAGTATGTGCAATGAACTTCAGGGAAGGAATACAAAAAACAAATGTTAAACAAGTTATTTACTTAAGTGGCATTGTGAATGAAGCCAATTTGTCCGAGCATTTATTATCGCGAAAAAATGTAGAAAGTATATTGTCGGATGGTACTTTTGCACTTACCACATTTAAAGCCGGCATCATCGTTGGTTCAGGCAGCGCATCATTCGAAATAATTCGTGATTTAGTAGAGAAACTTCCGGTAATGATTACACCAAAGTGGCTAAATACTAAATGCCAGCCTATTGCAATCCGTAATGTAATTGAAATATTAAGCAAGGCAATTTTGAATACCGAAACCTATAACAAAAGTTTCGATATTGGAGGACCGGATATATTGAGCTATAAAGAGATGTTATTGCGATTTGCCAAAATAAGAGGGCTCAAAAGAAATATTTTCATTGTGCCCGTAATGACACCTAAGATATCTTCTTATTGGCTATACTTTGTTACCTCTACCTCCTATTCACTTGCTAAACACCTAGTAAACAGTATGAAGGTTGAAGTAATTTGCAAGCCTAATAATTTAGTAAACATTCTTGATATTTCATTGATTGATTACAACACATCAATTAAAATGGCTTTTGATAAAATTGAACAAAATCAGGTAATTTCCAGCTGGAAAGATGCTCAGACAAGTACCAAAATTATTAATGGTATTTCACAATATATTGAAGTTCCGCTAAATGGTTGCTATAAAGATATAAGAACCGTTTCCGTAAAAAACAAAGAAAATGCATTACAAAAAATCTGGTCAATAGGTGGTAAGAACGGATGGTATTATGGCAATTGGCTATGGGAGATCAGAGGATTTATGGATCAGTTGGCAGGAGGTGTAGGGATGAGAAGAGGACGGAAAAGTGATACTGAAATATTTCCCGGTGATGCACTTGACTGCTGGAGAGTATTACTGGCAAATAAAGAAGAAAAAAGACTCTTACTTTATGCTGAAATGAAATTGCCCGGTGAAGCCTGGCTGGAATTTAAAATTGATGAAAAAAACGTTCTTACACAAACTGCAACATTCCGACCCTTGGGAGTTTTGGGAAGGCTATACTGGTATGCAGTACTTCCATTTCATGGTTTTATTTTTAAAGGTATGATTAGAAATCTTATAAAGTTATAATTAATCATGGTTTTAAAAAGCTATTTTTTTTATATTTTAATACAAAATGCAAAATGCAAAATGAACCTTTTAAATATTAATCCTGATAAATCTTAACGAGCAAAATATTATTATCTAAATGATTATTAAAAAAGAAGCTATTCAAAATGCGGAGCAAAGATGGAGGTCTAACTTCATCAATTCATTGGCAGGATTCCGGCAAGTTGTATTGATTGGCACAAAATCTTCAAATGGGATTACCAACCTTGCCATTTTTAATTCCCTAATACATATTGGCGCAAATCCCGCTCTGTATGGATTTATCTGCAGGCCTGATTCTGTAAGAAGGGATACATTAAAAAATATTACTGAGACCGGTGTATACACGTTGAATTATGTTAAAACGGCAGACATGAACAGAGCGCATCAAACTTCTGCCAAATATGAGCATGACATTTCCGAATTTGCGAAGACCGGATTTACAGAACAGTACATAGAAGGTTTTACTGCTCCGTTTGTGAAAGAAGCTGTAGTGAAATTTTCAATGCAGCTTGAAGATACGATTCCAATTAAACTGAATGAAACAGTACTGGTTATTGGCAGTGTTCAATCAATTGAATTAGAGGAAACATTAGTAAGCCCTGATGGGTTTGTCTCACTTGAAAAATCAAACGTTCTGCTTTGTAGTGGCTTAGATGCTTATTACAGTGCAGTATTTCTTGAAAGGCTTCCTTATGCAAGACCTTAAAAAAAAGAGTTCAAACAAT
>JANOBN010000563.1:0-15401 GCA_031411675.1 Bacteroidota bacterium
ACTAGTGACAATCAATTTTACGATATCAATATAATGGTTGACCAACTTTGCCAAACATTGCCAGTAGACAACGACAGAATAATTGCTTTGAATAAGCTGTTAGGTGACTATGAGCAAAGAAAATCACGACAGATTAAAAAAACGAACGCATAACACCGCATTGCCAAAACATTAGCAGCAATGTTAAAACCGAAACCTACAAGACATTTGATTCTAGAATGACAGATATTAAGACATACATTATTTCACTTGGCGACATAGACTTGAAACGAATTCTAGAAACCTGGACTTGGTTGACAGGAGAAAACAAAACTGTAATTGCATTGACAAAACTTGGGGACGCTTTGTTGAAGGACACTGACAACAAACTTTACTTCTTAAACACAGCAGAAGGCAGCTTGAAAATAATAAGTGAAAACTACTTAGACTTCATAGATTTGAAACTTGACAACGAAGTTTATGAAGAACTTTTCTTGACAAAACTTGTTGACGAACTAAACAGAAACTACAAACTATTATCACCTAAACAAGTTTATAGCTTTTACAAATTACCTTTAATCGGTGGAACATACGACATGGAAAATATTTATGCGGTGAACTTGTACGAACATTACAACCTCACCGGGGAAATTCATTTGCAACTAAAAGACATGCCAGATGGAACGAAGATTAATATCAATACCAGTGAATAAACTTGATCGAAAGAAAACAATGCTGCTAACACCGCATTGCCAAAACATTATTTTTTGACTCTTTTTATTTTTATATTCGGTAAAATAATAATGCTTCGGCAATGCTAAACGTTAGCAGCAACAAAAACTGAGAAAGTGTAACCTGAATGACAGAACCTAATTATATCTTATTTTGCGAAAGCCCAATTGAAGTTAACAAGGTTGACGAAGATTTTGAAGATCAATTCGTTTCTGCAAAAGCAAACGGTTTCATTACACTTTTATTCAACTTTGAAGACTTGACAAGTGAAGACAGGTTTTTCATCGCAACAAAGAAAATAAAACCAAGTGACAAATTATTAGATGTTATTTATAGAGGTTGGATGCTGACTCCAAAACAGTATTCAATTCTATATAACGACTTATTAGCAAAAAACTACAAACTCATTAACACAGTTGAGGAGTATCAAAATTGTCATTATTTACCTGACAGTTTAAAATTTATTGAAAGTAGAACACCAAAAACAATATTTGAAAAATTTGATAACGAAAACAGTGTTGATAGACTAATTGAGAAATCTAAAGTTTTCGGACAGAAATCTGTAATTCTGAAAGACTATGTAAAGTCTGAAAAGCACGACTGGGAAACTGCTTGCCTTGTGAAAGACGCCTCTAATATCGACAAATTAAAACAGACAATTAATAAACTCTTAGAACTTCGTGACAATCATTTAAATGAAGGAATTGTTATTAGAGAATTTGTAGATCTAAATGACTTGACAATTCACTCCAAAAGTGGAATGCCATTGACAGAAGAATATCGCCTATTCTTTTGCAACAAAAAACTTGTCGGAATTTACGATTATTGGGAAGAAGGTGAATACAAACTTTCAAAGCCTGATACAACTGACTTTGAAAAAATTGCAAAGCAAGTTGAAAGCAACTTTTTCAGCATGGACATCGCAAGACAAAAAAACGGAGAACTAATCATAATTGAACTCGGAGACGGACAAGTCGCAGGACTTCCTGACAGAACAGACAGAAATGAATTTTATAAACAATTAAAAATTTGCTGCTGCTAACACCGCATTGCCAAAACATTATTTTTTGACTCTTTTTATTTTTATATTTCGGTAAAAAATAATGCTTCGGCAATGCTAAACGTTACAAGCAATTTTAGACGACCACAACGGTATGACGACCAACATTGAAAATATCTATTCTGCCTTTAGGAAAAACTATGTTGACAAGCCCGACTTTGCAATTGACTTCTACGAAAAGAATTTAATTTACTTAAACAACATCAAACAATTCAAGGACAAGGAAGAACTAAAATTATACATTGAAATCGTTTGCAAATATGCAGAAGCAATTTATCAAAAAGACCGTTATAATTTAGCTATTGACTTCGTTGACAAGCAAAATAATTTCATAGACAATGAAATACTACGATTGAATGCAGATGACATTAAAGACGCTTGGTATCATAGTTTGCAATTCGTAAAAGGAATGGCAAGCTATAAATTAAAGGACTACAAGACTGCAACACCAATTTTTAAAAAACTTCTTCAATTTGACAATCAAAATGACCGCTACAAAAATTGGTTGAGCTATTCACAATATGGACAGAAGTTATGGCTCGTCAGGACAGTTAGCATTGTTTGCTTGGGACTTCTTGTGACAGAAATGGTTTTTAAAGCACAAATACCAAATTATTATGTAAGACAAACTATTTTGGTAGTTGGACTTTTAGGGCTTTTTGCTAATTGGTCTTATGAATATTATATCAAACGTAATCATCGAAAGGCAAATGCAAACTGACAGAAGAAAAACTGCTTGTAACATCGCATTGCCAAAACATTATTTTTTGACTCTTTTTATTTTTATATTTCGGTAAAAAAATAATGCTTCGGCAATGCTAAACGTTAGTGGCAACATAAATGAAAAAAACAATCGTCTTCCTTTTAGTATTTCATTTGTCACTTTACGGATTGACAGCATCAACTCCAATCGAAGTTGCCTCCAAAAGTGGACAAGACTCAGTTGACTTTAAATTTGTGCAAACCTGGAAAAGTTTTGTAACTGCAATATTAAATTTTGACAAACCTTCATTAAAACACTTATCAACAGACTGTATTGATTGTTATGGTTGTGTCCGAAATACTATTGAAAAGGATTCGCTTTTCACTGTGTATCAAAATAACAATCCGGATATTTGGTATGATAAACTTAGCAATGAATTTTGTTACATATCATCACCAAAGTTTTATAATGAGGAGTTTCCTATTATGTTCGATGAATTTATAAAGACAAAAATAGTGGATTCAACAAATTGGAGAATCTATGACGAAGGCGAACAAAACAGGCGGATGTTTTATAAAGAATGTATATCCAAAAATTCGAATATAGAGATTGCCAAACTTAAAGTAGTTTCGATTAAGACCTTTGAAACTACTTCTGATTTTGAAGGAGCCGCCCTTCTTCTAAGTTTTATAGAAACGAAAGACGGATACAAATTCTGCAGATACGATACAAATCCGTAAAAAATATGATGCCACTAACACCGCATTGCCAAAACATTATTTTTTTCCTCTTTTTATTTTTATATTTCGGTAAAAAAATAATGCTTCGGCAATACTAAACGTTAGCGGTCATGCTATGACGACAGTGCAACAACTGAACGGACAGACAAAAAAAACACGACAATGAAAAATTTTTTGACACTTTTCTTAATCGCAACTTTGGCGACAACTGCTTACGGACAAGTTGACCAAACAATTTGGGACAGTTTAAAAACTGTATCAACTGACAATTATGAATTTCAAATTCCTTTCAACTGGCGACAAACTCCGACAATGGGACAAGGACCTGAGCAACTCTTTGAAGGTAGCGGACGAGCATTACCTGCCGCTAATGTTGACGGCTCACCAATTATTCTGACAATTTTCTTTGTTAAGCAAGAGGCGACAGACTTAAAAAATTGTAAGGACAGATGCTTGAACGGTTATCGCTCAAACCCTGACAGAGTGTTTCCAGAAAAATTTAAGGACGGACAAGAGAAAATAAAACTTGCATCAGGACAGGACGCATATTTTCTAAACACAAGATTTTTCAGAACATCAAAAGACCTTAATCAGACTCGCTTTGACTTGTGCGTTTATTCGGACAAAGCAAAGACAGGTTACTTCTATACTATTTCAATTCAGTATGTGGACAAGGACTACAAGTTTGAAGACGAAAGTAAACTTACAGACTTTGCGAAGAAACTTTACTCTTATGTAAAAATTAAATAAGCGCGGACTTGACATATCAATCCTTCGTGGACAGAAAAGCACGAACCGCTAACACCGCATTGCCAAAACATTATTTTTTGACTCTTTTTATTTTTATATTTCGGTAAAAAAATAATGCTTCGGCAATGCTAAACGTTAGCGGTCATGCTATGACGACAGTACAAACCCAAACATTTCTGCAAGACACAAACGAACATTGACAAATGATACTAACAAACTTTAAAGTAAACTTTGAGAAAGCAGGACTGGACTTTAACGGACAGTTTTTGGACTTGCACAACAACTTTGACTTTATAGAATACCACCACGACATAATCTCAAATCAACTTCAACTCACTTGGTCACGTTCACATGAGGACTGGTCTAAAGAAACTATTTGCGGCTTTAAACTTGTATTTCGTTCGTTGACATTTCTAAAAATTAGAGAACACGATTATTCAACTCAATACAAAGAGGTTTTTAATTTAAGCGACATTGGCTTTTTAACTTCCGACTTGAGAAATGACTTTGATAGTTTTCTTGAAAGCAAAAACATAACTGACAAAGACGACTTAAACATTTGCTTCCAAAGCGACTTCGCTTTTAAAATTGGTTGTAACTACGCAGACCTTGTTGAGTTAAGTGAAGAAATTATTTATGATCAAATAATCAATGACGCAGTTCCTGTTTGGCGACCAATGTGGGCAGACAGGTTAAAAGAAAATGTTTATCGCGTTAAATCATTTTCCGACTTTGACCCAGATGACGAGTTAGAATTTAAGACAGGAGAAGTTGTATTGTGTGAACGACAATTAAAATCTGAAAAGCATTGTTTAGTGGCGACAAAAAAAATGAGTAATGACTGAAACCAAACGACCGGCCAACGGACTGAAAATAGCACGAACCGCTAACACCGCATTGCCAAAACATTATTTTTTGACTCTTTTTATTTTTATATTTCGGTAAAAAATAATGCTTCGGCAATGCTAAACGTTACAAGCAACTATAATGACACGACACTGCATAACAATCATATTGACTTTATTGACTTTGACTTCCGTTTACGGACAGACAAAAAAAGTTTCGTGTGACTGTCCCAAAACGCAATATGCAGGAACAAAACCCGACACGACTTTTCATCTTTCCAACGGCAAGGCAATTGTTTTATGTGGCTATAAAAATCCAGACAGCAAACCCACAACATTTTCTGAGTTCATACTATCAGTTTGCGGACAAGACACAATCATTGACTTTTGGGGTGCAGTATTAACTTGCCGACTGAAAGTTAATAAAGACACATTGCTTGTTGACCAACTTCAAAACCTTCCGACAGGTAAGAATTTTAAATTTCAAGAAACAGTTTGGACAACTGAAAAAATATATTTCAGCGGACAAAAACTCGTTAGAAAACTTGTGGTTAACAGACAAATCAGAAAAATTAGCCAAGACGAAATTCAATATGTTTTAAGAACATACGAAACAGCAAAGACAGGACTTGACGACAGTAAAATGGAAATTGCAAACAAACTATTCATTGCGACAATTTCGGGCGACAAAAAAGCGAGACAATATTTTAAGGAATTTAAGACCAAGTTTGGAACACTTGACGGAGCATTTGCAGAAGAATATAGCGACTTGACAGCAATGTTGGAACTATGGGATAGAAAAGAATAGCTGCTTGTAACACCGCATTGCCAAAACATTATTTTTTTAACTCTTTTTATTTTTATATTTCGGTAAAAAAATAATGCTTCGGCAATGCTAAACGTTAGTGGCTAGCCTAAGGGCGCGAAATTTTAAGGACTGTATTTCAAATTATTTTATTATTTTTGATACATGAATTCTCAAACTCTAAAACTAGAACTCATTAACTGGGTGACGAAGCTTAAGGACAAAAAACTTCTGGGCGCATTGACATCAATAAAAGATTCTGAAGAATCCGGTGATTGGTATGACAGTCTGACAACTGCTCAGAAAAAATCATTGGAAAAAGGAATCCAAGACCATCAAAAGGGAAGAACAGTTACAAGCAAACAGTTTTGGGAGCGGTATGGCAAACAAGCTTGATATCTCCTACTCTAATCAGGCTGTATTACGAACCGATCAGATCATTAAATATTTGTTAGAAAACTGGTCGGAAAAAGAAGTCAAGAATTTTTTAGATGCATTAGAAGGATTTGAAGAAATTGTTTCTCGGTTTCCAGAAATTTATCCTCAATCACAAACTTTGAAAGGATTTCGAAAGGCAGTTGTAGCCAAACAAATTTCAGTAATTTATTCTATTCACAAAAGTGAAATTAGGGCTTATACACTTTTTGACAATCGACAAAATCCCAAAACGCTTAAGTAGTCCCGCACATAACACCGCCTTGCTGCCAAGCAAAGAAAGTTCTATCTTCGATTCAAGTGAACGGCGTGCTCGGCAGCAAGGCAAAACGTTATATGCGATTTTAAAACTGCCGATTTGCCTTTTTACTGTTTTTAAGAAGATTTTTATTATTAAATAAAGTTGCACTTTAGGGCTACTTTTTATATATTTACAGCGTGACCCCAAAACCGAAGTTTCGAACAATTATCTTTTATAAGCACTACTTTGAAGATTTCTTTTTGAAACAGCGGAGTATGGTAAAAGATAAGGTCATTTGGACACTCGAAGTGATAGAAGATATCCAAAGAGTACCAGAGACGTATCTCAAGCATATTGAAAATGCTGATGGACTATACGAAATTCGTGTTCAAGTTGGCAGTGACATATTTCGGATCTTTTGTTTTTTTGACAAAGGAAAGTTAGTAGTCTTAGCTAATGGATTTCAAAAAAAGTCTCAAAAGACTCCTTCAAAGGAAATAGAAAAGGCAATTAAAATTAAAGAAGAGTATGAAAACGAAAAAAAGTAATTCTAAAAGCCTTGAGCAATTCAAGGATGTTCATTATGGAAAGCGTGGATCTAAAAAGCGTGATGTTTTAGAGGCAGGTTATGAGAATTTTAAAATCGGTGTATTAATTCATGATGCTCGACTTGAGCAAGGACTAACTCAAGAAGAATTAGCTGAAAAAGTTGGAACAACAAAATCGTATATTTCTAAAATTGAGAATAATATTAAAGAGGTTCGAATTTCAACTTTGCAGAGGATTGTGGAGCTTGGCTTAGGAGGACAATTACAACTCTCTATAAAGTTTTGAGTAATTCTGACTGAAGTAAAAACCGCATATAACACCGCATCCAAACGTTATAAGCAACTTTAAAAAATCGTCATGAAATACACTACACTACTTTTTATAATTTTATTTTCACATTCAACTAACGGACAGTCCAACGTTTATCATCCTTTTCCTGAAGGAAATGCGGTTTGGAATATTAATTATTTCCTTAACTGCAATTGGGCGGGGATTGCAAATGAAAATTATTCAATAGAAATTGCTAACGATACTCTTATTAATCTTGTTACCTACCATACTCTGAAAACTTATTATATTGAATCATTTTCAACCGGTACCTGCGGATCACTTGGAGGGCCTGTTTATATTTATCGGGGAGCAATAAGACAAGACACTTCATTAAAAAAAGTATTTATTGTTCCACCAGATTCTACAAATGAAGAATTATTGTACGATTTTAATTTGACTGTTGGTGATACAGTAAGAGGATATTTAGAACCCTATCCAAATCTAGCATTGTCAGATGTTGTAATTAGTATTGATACAATAATGCTTGGATCTGAATACCGCAAACGATGGATGATAAATCAAAGTTTTAATATTTCAATGATTGAAGGAATCGGTTGGTCCTTCGGATTGATACAACCATCTCCACAAAATGTTATTGATGGACCCGGATATTTTTTAAGTTGTTTTTCAGAAAATGGTGTTCCATTATATCCGGATTCCAATAGTATTTGTAATTTAATTAATACAGTAAACAAATTTGAACCGGAAAAAAGTATTCTTGAAGTTTTTCCTAATCCAAATTCAGGAGCCTTCACTATTAAATCCAATTCCACTGATCTATCAAAAATTGAAATATATAACTCCTTTGGACAACTAGTATTGACAAATAAAATGCATTCCGACAACGATTTTACATTTAATACTTTTGCAAAAGGATTGTTTTTTATAATTGGATTTGACAAGAATGGGAGAAGTTATTGTAGCACAAAAATGGTATGTGAATAAAATTGTATAAATCGTTTATACTATCTGAATAAAAGTATACTTATAACATCGCCTTGCTGCCAAGCAAAGAAAGTGTTATCTTCGATTCAAAAGAACGGCGTGCTCGGCAGCAAGGCTAAACGTTATAAGCCATTTTAAAGTTATGATAATACAATAGATTTACATTAAACGATAGACCATGAAACATCTAAAAGTAATCACAGTGTTTATTTCTCTTTCAATCTTCTCGTTTGGACAAACTTTGCAGCAAGGGGTTTTTACAAACGTTACACTGGCGACTGACGTTAGAATGGGTCAACCTGATGCCAGTTGTTGGAACTATGAATTTGAGTTTTCAAGCAATAGTTTACCTTATGTTACAGGTATGAATTTGTTTTTAACCATTGATAGTATTGCAGGTTCAACGGATTCCATTCAAATTTGGAGATGGCCAGATTACGTTATGACGTATATGCACGCTCATGATACTATACCGATTAATTCTAGAAATAATATATACGTGTACTTTTTAGATCTGAACACGCTCTACACATCCTTAATTGCGATAGGTACTCCTCAAATTGTAGGTGAAAGTTATTTCTGCAATTATTCAAAGTCCTTGCAATTATGGGTTGATGGCTGCAATAATTTCTTTTCTATGATTAGTGGTGGAAACGGGCCAATGGATACGATTAAAGGTTGTTTAGTTCAAAATCCAACCGGATTAAATGAAACGAAGGAAGGTGGTTTTGAAATCTATCCTAATCCTTCTAATGATAATTTGATTGTGGAATCAAATGTCATGGGACTTTCCGAATTTATTCTTTATGATCCAGCTTCGAGAACAATATTACAACAGAAATTTTCTAATTTTATTTGCGTGAATACTGATCAACTTGCTAAAGGAATTTATTTTTACCAAATAATAAACAAAATTGGTTCAACTGAGACTGGGAAAGTTGTAAAAAATTAAAAAGTTACAAAGTAGCAGAAAAGTAAAAGGGCTTATAACATGCTCTTGTCGCAAAGCAAAGAAGGAGTTATCTTCGGTTAGGCGGAACGGCGTGCTCGGCGTCAAGCGCCTTTACGTCATGCGTCACCAAAAGAAAAACAACTACATTGTACTTTGTCAATTCAAAGTACAATTTCTATAAACTAATTGAAACAATTTCAACATAACAATCTTTAAAACTAAAATGAACGAACGAGTAAAGTATTTTAAAAGTAAATTTATTCGCAGCGGCATAGTAGGTTTTGCGATAAGTGTATTTCTAATTTATTCAGCTATAGCTAAAAGCGAATCAATTAATCCGATTTTATTTATTATTCCTGTCGTGGCCTTTGTGTGGCTTTACTTCGGCTTTTGGATTAACAAAAAACTAAAATCGAAAAATGAAAAATTAGAATCATTTGAAATTAAAGATGAAAGAATTTCATTTAAGCAAGTTGACATTATTCTTACGGCGCTTTTAATTGCAGTAACTATTCTTGTTGTCAGACATCTGAAATATGCTGATTACTTAGTGATTCCTGTGGCCATTTTCTATTTCTATTGGCTCTATTCACAAGTGAAACTGTTGGACGAATATTTCAAAGCCTAAATAAAATATCATTTAAAATTCAAAAAGAGTTACCTTCAGAAAACAGCTTGGCGAACGCATAACACCGCTTGCTGCCAAGCAAAGAAAGTTCTATCTTCGATTCAAGCGAACGGCGTGCTCGGCAGCAAGACTAAACGTTACCTGCAACCATAAAAAAGACCTCACATAATTTAAGATAAGCGGTATGTCAAAAGTTAAAAAATATTTTGAAGATATTGGTTTTTCAGGTGATGACTTGCAGAAAATATTAAATGCTTTTGAGCTACAGACATTCAAAAAAAATGATTTTGTTGTAGAAGAGGGTAAGACTAGCAGATATATGGGTTTTGTAGAAACCGGTATGTTTCAATACTACGTTATTCAAGACGGGGAAGAAAGAACCAACTACGTATCAATCGAAAATACTTTCTTTGCTTCGGTGTTAAGTTTTATTAGCGAAACACCTTCATTAGAAAATGTAAAAGCCCTGGTTGATGGCAGCATAAGTATGATTAGTAGAACAAATCTAAAAATGTTGTTGAATGAAATTCCTACTTTTAAAGACTTTTATATTGGCTTACTGGAAGCCTCCCTTTGTGGAATTGATGCCAGTCGCTATGACCTGATTGTATTAACTGCAGAACAGCGTTACGAAAAAATGCTAAAAAACGAACCACATCTTTTACAGCAAATACCACTACAACATTTAGCATCTATGCTTGCCGTTACACCACGCCACCTGAGTAGAATTAGAAGTAAAATACGCTGATTTTCATTTTTAGACATTTGTCTAGTAGATTAATTTTACCTTGAATGATCTTTGCATCGTAAACAAAAACAAATTACGATATGCAAAAAAATCTTCTTTTGGCTCTAATGCTTGTAATGACAAGTACAGCCTTCGCACAGGAAAAATTTCCTAAAAACACGTTAAGTATTAATGCATTTAGAAATCCTTCTATCGGCTTGGAATACCAGCGTAATCAAGTATCCATTCACGCAGGGTATTACATTACCGCGTTTGAAAGTGGTGTAACTACTAAATTTTTGAAAACAGGTTTAACCTATTGGTTTCTTCCTGTTGGCAAAAAAGAAATTCCTTCCTCCTTTTATGCAGGCGCATCTTATTTAAGAGGAATAAATCTTGATTACAAAAATGAAAATGCCTTGGCAATAGAAGCAGGTTTTCGTTGGTATGCTTGGAAGGGTTTGAATTTAAGAATTGGCGTAATTGCTCTTGCAGCCGATGGACATGACTTGAAAATAAACCCAACACCTAGCATTAGTTACACTTTCAAATTTTAAATAAAATTGTATGAAAACAATATTAGGAACCGGGCAGTTGGGACTTGCCATTATGCAATTGTTGCTGGAATATAACCCGAACGAAAATATTTTGTTGGTAAACAGAACAGGAAAACTGAACATACCAATTCCGCAAAACGTACAGGTAACAGCCGCAGATGTAACATCCAAAACGGCTCTGAAAGCAATAGCCGGCAGGTCTGAAGTAATTTTTAGTTGCACAGATATGCCTTATGATAAATGGGCAGCTTTTTATCCGGCAACGGCCAATGCACTGGCGTATGCATTAAGCGAAAACAATACAAAGCTGGTATTTGCAGATAACCTGTACTCATACGGTAATGTTTCTGGCAATGAAATGAATGAACAAATGCCACATTCAGCCAAAACAAAAAAGGGTAAAATAAGAGCAGGGGTTATAAATACCCTGCTCTACTCTGGCGAATCATTTAACAACAGGGTGGCTTTTGTAAAAGCTGCAGATTTTATTGGTCCACGCATTCACAAAGGTATTTTCGGAACAGATTTTCTGCATAGTGTTTACAATGGAAAAACGGTAAGACTGTTTGGTAATATAGCGTTGCCGCACACTTTCACATATATCAATGACTTTGCAGCAGCGATGATAAACATTGGTGCCGCCAATGACACATTTGGACAGATATGGCATGTGCCTAATGCACCTGCATTAAGCTTAGATAAATGGGTACACTTGTTTGAAGTGGTTACTAACAAAAAAATAAAAAAATCTGTTACGCCAAAGTTTATTATCAGAATCGCCGGACTTTTTAATTCATTTATCAAAGAACTTTACGAAATGGCTTACCAGTTTGAATATCCATACTTGGTAAACCATGACAAATATCTAAACCGCTTCGGTAGCCATATTACCTATCCATCGGACATTGTAAAAGAAACCGTTGAATGGTATTTAACAACCAAAAAAAATAATTAATAAAATAAGCTTTGATGCATTTATGGACAAATGTCCTTGAAAGGGAATTTGTCTTGATACACCTTTGTATTGTCAAACAAAAAAATAAAACAAAATGAAAAGTAATAACAAAACAATAGGGATCTTATTAATTACAGGTGCAATTGCATTACTCATTCCCTACACAATGTTAACCATGATTTTTGAATATCCTGATATTTTAAGGCAAGACACTGCAGCAATTCTTACCAAGTTTTACCAGGGCGGAAATTCATTGGTATGGACATGGTTTGCTTTCGCCATAACCGGTATTCCTTTAATACCTGCCTATATCATGATTGGACAAAAATTTGAAAACAAAGCACCATTGGTGCGTATGGCTACAACCATTGGTGTAATTGGATTAATTGTTCAGATGATTGGTTTATTAAGATGGACATTTGTTGTACCGGTACTTGCTGATACATTTGTGCGTGCAACAGACGAAGCAACGAAATCCGCTGCCATCGTTTCATTTAAAACCATTCACCAGTTTGGCGGTGTGATACTGGGCGAACATTTAGGACAACTTTTTACTATTGCATGGACAGTGATGATGACCATTTCATTTGCCAAATTAAAACTGATGCCAAAATGGGTAAACTGGGTGGGTATTTACAGTGCTGCTATTTACCTGCTGGCGCAAGCAGAATTATTTGCAACAGTCCTAAAAGGTTTTCCTGTATGGGATATGGCTGGCTTTATTGGAAGTACAGGCTGGCTGGTTTGGCTTATAATAGTGGGTGTGATATTTATTAAAAAAAGAAATCAAAATTTATAATCAAAAAAACAATTTAGTTATGACAACCAAAATAATTTTTGCAATTACGCTGCTGGCATACGCAATGATTGCAAGCCAGGCTTTCATGTACATGCTTTCATTAAAACAGGTGCAGCTTAATTTGGGTGCTAATTCTTATACCGAAATAAGAAAGCTGATAGACATCAGTATGAGAGCCAGTTTTAAATATGTAATCTACGCAGCATTACTTGCAAATGTGTTACTTGTAATCTTAGCCGCCAAAACTCCCTCAAGCCTTGTATTTATTACTGCAACAATTGCGTTGCTTGCACTGGTAGCTGAAATAGTGTTTACATTAAAAGGTAATTTACCTATCAATGATGTTATCAATACATGGTCGGTAGATAATGTTCCTGCAAACTGGACTTCTTTCAGAGAGAAATGGTTTACTATTTTTCAATACAGGCAAATTGCCAGCATAACCGGCTTTATAAGTTTACTTATTGGCGCTCTGTTTGGCACAAAATAATTTTTTACGATTTATCAAATTAAGAACATGAGACTTTTTATCAAAACAATATTTTTTTCTTTATTAACAATTCCACTTATGGCACAAAAAAATATTTTATTTATGTCTGCTACAGAAATAGCAGCTAAAATCAGGAACAATGAAGTTACTTCCTATGAAGTAGTAACAACTTATTTTGAGCAAATAGAAAAGTATAATCACACCTATAATGCGGTGGTGACACTTAATAAAACGGAAGCATTAAAAAGAGCTAAAGAAGCTGATATTGCAATATCAAAAGGCGAAATCTGGGGAAAACTTCACGGTGTTCCGATTACAATAAAGGACAATTACAGAACAAAAGGACTACGTACAACTTCACGTTATAAACCATTGACAAATAATGTACCTGATACTGATGCGGAAATTGTGAAATTGTTGATTTCTGAAGGTGCAATTATTATCGGAAAAACCAACTTGTCTGTTCTGGCAATGGATATGCAATCCGACAATCCCCTTTTTGGAAAAACGAATAATCCATGGGATACCACTAAAACCAGTGGAGGAAGCAGCGGAGGTTGTGCAACAGCTTTAGCAACTGGTATGACTCCCCTAAGTTTTGGCAACGATGTTGCGGGCTCAATTAGACTACCAGCAGCATATTGCGGAATTTACGGATTCAAACCATCGTTTGGAGCAGTTTCTCTTCATGGAATACAGACTGATCCTAAAGAAAAAGTAAATGGCTTAAAAACCTTAGCAGTTGCAGGACCCCTAGCAAGAAATATTAACGATCTTGAATTGGCAATGAGTATCATTGCAAAAACGACAAGTGAGGACAGAAGACTTACCCCATTATCCTAATCCAGCCTCAAACATTATTACGCTTCAAACTAATTTAAACGAAAGTAAAGAATATGAAATTTATATTTTCACTATAAACGAACAATTTATTTTGCAGAATAATATGTATTCAAAAAATGGCTTTATAAATCTTGACATAGCAGCATTATGTAATGGAATTTATTTTATAAAAGTAGTTGACAAGTCCAATAGCTCTGTGGCGACAAAGATGTTTTTTAAACAGAACTATTGAATCAATGAACCAATATGCATCAACATATTCGATGGGAATAAAAAAGAAATTGGCGTTGACTGCTATTCAATACTAGAGAAACGAGTACTTCATTTTCGATGAACAATTTAACGGTGTCGATATTCAAAGCAACATTCTAATTACTGAAATAATTCACAAATTGAAGTAATTGAGCAAAACAGTTATTATTTCCTCTCACATTTTTTCTACTTTAAGAGACACTTGTGATGAAATTCAATTATTAAAAAACGGAGAGCTAATTAAAACTATAGAGCGAGATGGGTTTCAATTATTAGAATCTGAAATGAAAGAAACTTCAATTGCAAATAAAATTGAAATGTTGAATTTGATTTACTAAATTTGAAATGCTAAGTAAAATATCATTCACATGAAAAAAGCACTATCATCCAAACAAAGTGAAGAGCTCCTCAGAATTTTAAAAGATCGTTTTGAGAAAAACATGAGTCGACATAAAAGTATTGAATGGTCCAATGTGAATTCAAAATTGAAAGTGAGTGCAACAAAACTTTGGTCATTAAATGAGATGGAAAATACAAATGGCGAGCCCGATGTAATTGGTTTGGATAAAAAGTCCGGTGAATTTATCTTTTGTGATTGTTCAGCAGAGAGTCCGAAAGGTCGACGAAGTATTTGTTATGATCATCAAGCGCTCGAATCAAGGAAGGAGCACAAACCCGAAAACAGTGCAGTTGAAATGGCTTCCGATATGGGTATTGAACTTTTAATAGAAGAACAATATCGAGAGTTGCAGAAATTAGGAAAATTCGATATGAAAACATCGAGCTGGGTAAAAACCCCTCCGGAAATCCGAAAACTTGGCGGAGCTATTTTCTGTGATCGTCGCTATGATACGATTTTCTTATATCACAATGGAGCAGAGTCCTACTATGCAGCAAGAGGTTTCCGCGGTCTATTAAAAATATAAAGTGATAAACAAATTCAAATGAATCCAAAAGTTGATTTTTATTTTAACAAATCCAATCAGTGGCAAGAGGAAATTAAACTCTTGAGAACGATAGCGCTCAGTTGTCAATTAGACGAAGAGTTGAAATGGGGATGTCCCTGTTATACTTTTAATAAAAT
>JANOBN010000564.1:0-3158 GCA_031411675.1 Bacteroidota bacterium
TCCTGTTTTTTCTTTTAACAAATCAATCATTGATACTACCTCAAAATATGCTGGTGCATATAAGCCAAATCTTGCTTTTTATGAATGCAATGGAGTTAAAGGATGGGAAAGTTTGCAAAAAACACTGGATTATATTCCTAAAGATTGTTTTACCATTGCCGATGCCAAGCGAGGAGATATTGGTAATACGTCAGCACTTTATGCAAAAGCTTTTTTTGAGTCGATGAATTTTGATTCCATTACTGTCGCTCCATATATGGGCGAAGATTCGGTGAAACCATTTCTTCAGTTTAAAAACAAATGGGTTATTTTACTTGCACTTACTTCTAATCCGGGTGCACACGATTTCCAAACGCAAATAACAGTAACTGATGAAGCTATGCTTTTTGAAAAGGTTCTGAAAGTTTCATCGAATTGGGGAAGCATAGAAAATCTGATGTATGTTGTTGGAGCAACAAGGGATGACCTTATATATAAAGTGCGTTCAATAGTGCCTGATCATTTTCTTTTAGTTCCGGGTGTAGGGGCACAAGGAGGCAGCCTGACAGCAATATCCCGGGCCGGCTTAAATAATGATTGCGGATTACTTGTAAATTCGTCACGGCAGATTATTTTTGCGTCTGAGGGTACTGACTTTGCAGAAAAAGCCGGCAAAGAAGCTGCATTGATGCAACAGGAAATGAAAGTACTTTTAGCGGACTCCGGATTTTTCAAACATCATTAAAAATAAACAATTGTTAAAGCTATTTTCATTTGCCATTACAGTGTTCAAATACTAAACTTGCACTCCGAATTAAATACACATTATGAATTTCACACCAACAGAAAATCAAGAATTAATCGCCAAAACCATCCGGGATTTTGCCGACAAATATATTCGTCCAAAAATGATGGAATGGGATGAAAGTCAAGAGTTTCCTGTTGAAGTTTTCAAAAAGATGGGAGAATTGGGATTAATGGGTGTATTAGTTCCTGAAGAATATGGAGGAGCGGGATTAAGTTATTTTGAATATGTAACTGCAATTAGCGAAGTGGCTGCGGTTTGCGGTTCCATCGGGTTGAGTATGGCTGCACACAATTCATTATGCACAGGACATATAATGGCTTTTGGTAGTGCTGATCAGAAAAAGAAATACTTACCCAAATTAGCGACAGCAGAATGGATTGGTGCATGGGGACTAACCGAAGCAAATACGGGAAGTGATGCGATGCGTATGCGATGTGTTGCGAAGCAGGATGGCGATTTCTGGGTTATTAATGGGGCAAAAACATGGATTACCCATGGTAAAACAGGTGATGTAGCTGTAGTGTTGGCACGTACCGGTGAATTACTGGACTCAAGAGGCATCACTGCATTTATAGTTGAAAGAAGTACTCCGGGATTTAAAGCCGGAAAAAAAGAAAACAAGTTAGGCATGCGTGCCAGTGAAACAGCAGAGATGATATTTGAAGACTGCAGGGTTCATAAAAGTCAGGTTTTGGGTAATGTTGGTGAAGGATTTATACAATCCATGAAAATACTTGATGGAGGAAGGATTTCCATTGCAGCGTTATCCTTAGGCATTGCAAAAGGTGCACTTGCAGCATCCATTAAATACAGTAAAGAAAGAGAGCAATTCGGGCAGCCTATTTCCAGTTTTCAGGCAATTTCCTTTAAACTGGCTGACATGGCCACACAAATAGAAGCAGCAGAATTACTTACCATGCAGGCTGCAGATTTAAAAAACCGTGGAGAAGCTGTAACGCGTAAATCCGCATTTGCAAAATATTACGCATCAGAAATAGCGGTTAAAGTATCGACAGAAGCCGTTCAGATATTTGGAGGATATGGATACACCAAAGACTTCCCCGTTGAAAAATTCTATCGCGATTCGAAGCTTTGCACCATTGGTGAAGGGACATCAGAAATACAGAAGCTCGTAATTGCCCGCAGTTTATTAAAAGATTAGTGAGCTTTAGGCATTTCCCTAAGTGTAAGAAAAAGAGGCAAGTAATTCATTAGCCATTTTTTCCTGAATTAACTTGCGCCCACAATGAAAGTGGTTTCTGTTCGTTTCTTTTTAAGAAATCTCATTTAAAATTTAATATTAATCTATTACTTTGCCCTTAATTGATCAACAGCACATCAAAAAATGAAAAAATACCTTGTTATATTAACGGTAGCACTAATAATTGGAAGTTTAACTTCCTGCAAATCCCGTGAAAAATGTCCTGCCTACGGTTATAAGCCTGCATCTTCCGTCAAAACAGCAGTAGGATAACCATATTTAAGGAAATGGCATAAGCCGGTGTTGTTTATTCAGCACCGGATTTTTTATTTTATAAAGGGATGGCATTTTTCGACCTTTTTAAGCCCCTGACTTTCGGAAACTTTCGGAACAATAATAGTTTCCATTGATAATCAGCAAGAAATAATTTCCCGGGAAACTATCGACCTGAAAATAGTTTCCATAGTTTTGCTTCCGAAAATGAAAACAGAAGACAGGATATTACTGGAAGCCGGTGAATTATTTTACAGGAATGGAATAAAGAGCATTACCATGGACGATATAGCTTCCAACCTTGGCATCAGCAAAAAGACAATTTATCAATTTTACCCTGACAAGGATAGTATAGTGATGGCTTTAACTATAATGGAATTAAAGGATCAGCAAAGCCAGATGGAGCAAATGCGTATTACATCAGCTAATGCCATTGATGAAATATTTAAAGCCATGACTTGCATCACGGGTACTTTTTCAAGGATCACATCCAATCTATTTTATGATATGCAAAAATATCATCCTGCTTCCTGGATGATGTTTAGAGAATATAAAGAGCATAAAATGCAATTATTTGTTGAAGAAAATCTTTTAGCAGGCATAAAACAGGATCTATACAGAAAGGATATTAACATTAAAATTTTAGCAAAACTACGTATTGAACAAGTAACCATGGTTTTTAATCCGGTCATATTCCCGCCGGAAAAGTATGCAATAAAAGATGTGCAGCTACTATTACTTGATCATTTTGTACATGGCATTACTACACTTAAAGGTCACAAACTCATCAATAAATACAAACAAGTAACTGAAGAAGAATAAAAACATTTTTAAAAAATTAACTTTTATGAAATCACTAAAAATCTTTCTTTTGTTTTTGTGTACGGCACAAATAAC
>JANOBN010000565.1:0-2647 GCA_031411675.1 Bacteroidota bacterium
CTCCGTCTTATGTATATAACTGGACAACTACTGCAACTACAGAAGATATTTCTTCCTTAGCTGCCGGAGTTTATGCAGTTACTATTACTGATTCTAATTTATGTGTAATAACATTTACTGATACTATCTTCTCTACTAATCCTGTTATCAATGCTTCCTATATTGCATCCAACGCATTTTGTATTGATTCCGTTGGTGGTTCCATTGATGTTACAGCCACAGGTGGTACTGGAACACTTACTTATCTTTGGAATACCAGTGATGTAACAGAAGATCTTTCAGGAATCTATTCTGGAACTTATATCGTGACAATAACAGACTCCTTAAATTGCTTCAACGTATTGAATATAACTCTAAATGATACTTCAGCATTAAGCCTGAACATTACAGGTGCATCAGCCATTTGCCAGGGAAGTACGATCGATCTTAATGTGACCGATTACGCTAATGTAACCTATCAGTGGATGAATGACAGCACAGCAATTCCTTCAGGCACAGCAGCAGTCAATACCGTTAATGCAGCGGGTAGTTATTATGTAATTGCAACTTCTGCATGCGGAACGTTTATTTCTGATACTGTTAATATATCCGTAAATTCTTTACCGGTTGTTACCTTAATTGATACGGCAAGTACAACATGCGACAGTTCAATTGTGCTTACAGCTTCCGGCGGTATTTCATTCTTATGGACACCGTCGGCAAGTTTGAATGATGCAACCATAGCAACACCGTTAGCATCACCACAAGAAGGAACAATATATATAGTTGCTGTAACCGATACCAATGGTTGCGTAGCTTATGATAGTATCTCTGTTGATGTGACTTGTATCACACTTACCATTCCAAATGGATTTTCACCGAATGGAGATGGATATAATGATGCATTCGTAATTGTTAAGCTGGAAGATTACCCGGATAATAACCTGCGCATCTTCAACCGTTGGGGAAATATGGTTTATGAAATGAATGATTATGATAATTCATGGAATGGTACTGCCAATGTTAATGTGTTAATGAAAGGTAAAGAATTGCCCGATGGCACTTATTACTATGTACTTGATCTGAATAATAAAGCAGAAACACAAACAGGTTTTGTGGTACTGAGAAGATAAATATTAACTATTCCTCCGTGAAAGGGTCGTACTTAGCTGTACGGCCTTTTTTTTTGAGGTCCTTAAACAATATTAAACAAATGTTATTGGCCCGTTTGGAGGATTATCACTTTCGGGCAATGCGAACTCTTGTTTAAAATCATTTTTATTTTAATAACCCGCTCCGGTTTAGCCTCCATTATGGCTTTTTACAGTACTTTTGTTGCCCTGAAAAGAGCGTAATAAAATGAAGATTTCTTATAACTGGCTTCGTCAATACATTGATATAACACAAACACCGGCTGAAGTGGCCGCTTTACTTACCAATAGTGGTTTGGAAGTGGAAGGCATTGAAGAGTGGCAATCACTGAAAGGCGGATTAAAAGGCATTGTTACCGGTGAAGTACTTGAATGTGCAAAGCATCCGAATGCTGACCGCTTAAGTGTTTGCAAGGTAGATACCGGCAATGGCGATGTGCGACAAATTGTTTGTGGCGCACCTAACGTTGCGGCAGGACAAAAAGTAGTAGTAGCATTACCCGGAGCTGTCCTTTATCCTACTGATGGTGAGTCGTTCGAAATTAAGAAATCCAAAATACGCGGTGAAGCATCAGAAGGAATGATTTGTGCAGAAGATGAAATAGGCCTGGGTCATTCGCATGCAGGAATTATCGTTTTACCTGCAGAAACTATGGTTGGAATAGATGCAGCAGGCATTTTTGGAGTGGAAACGGATTATATATTGGAGATTGGCCTCACACCAAACAGATCAGATGCTACATCGCATATTGGTGTTGCGCGTGACCTTAAGGCAATACTGTCACTTAAAAAGCCAACCACACTTAATCGCCCTGATGTAAGTGCTTTTAAAACATCAGATAAACAATGTCCAATAAAAGTAAATCTAAAAGATACTTCTGCCTGTCAGCGATATTCAGGAATATATATAAACAATATTACCGTTAAAGAATCTCCTCAATGGCTGCAGAATAAACTGAAAGCTGTAGGACTTCGCCCGATTAACAATGTAGTAGATATTACCAATTTTGTAATGCTGGAAACCGGGCAACCGATGCATGCTTTTGATGCTGCACGGATTTCAGGAAATCAAATTAATGTACAACAGCTTCCTTCCGGTACTGTATTTAAAACACTTGATGGTTTTGAAAGAAAACTGAATGGTACAGAGCTAATGATTTGCAATGATAAAGAAGGGATGTGTATGGCCGGTGTTTTTGGAGGGATGGATGCCGGCGTTTCTGATGCAACAACAGCCATCTTTCTGGAGAGTGCTTATTTTAATCCGGTAAGCGTACGCAAAACAGCCAGATTACATGGATTACACACCGATTCTTCTTTCCGTTTTGAAAGAGGAGCAGATCCGGAAGCAACATTATACTCTTTGAAACGGGCAGCATTATTATTAAAGGAAATTGGAGGTGGTGAAATTGCATAACCATCAGGGGGCGTAAGAGTTATATTGAATTTTGGGGATTTTAAGGGCTGTGTTGTAGCCATGTAATTAGTAATTGTTCGCTTGTAAGGGAGATTATACG
>JANOBN010000566.1:0-4055 GCA_031411675.1 Bacteroidota bacterium
ACCTGTCTGAAAAAGTCAGCCATGTACCCTTGCTCGGATCATCATCAAAAACAAAAACTATCATACAACAATATTTCATTGCATTTTGACTAGCTTTCTGGCATACTGGTGTTCCTTGGTTTTATAGTTAATTATATATACTCCGTTTGGGAGATCGCTCAATGTTAAACGAGTGCTTTTGTATATAATCGACTCCCTCATTATCAGGCGACCCTGCATATCTTTAATTTCCAACTCGCCTGCACTTTCTTTTGAAGTTACAATAGTTATTTCCTCTCCGGCCGGATTTGGATATATATTCAAATTGAATTTTTGTGCTGCGTCACTTACTCCAACCGTTAAGCTATCACAAGTACTTCCAACAACAGGGCCGAGTGCATAGTTGGGGTTATTGGGAAGGCCGATATAAGAGAGTTTACCATCCAAAGTAAATGAAAACGGCTGAAAGTTACAAGCCGTGCCAAGGCTATCAGCGCTGTTTATAACCGATAGAGAGGTTGTTATAGAATCCTTAATTTGCCAGTTAATGTCATTTTTGTGTGATAAATATATTTTGCCATTTTCACCTTTCTCATGCTGCCCAAATCCATAATTCAGGTTTCCGATAACATATATCAATGTTCTGCTGGCTTTTATATTGGGAGCCAATAAATTAAATTGAAACAAACTATCTTTAACCATAGATGCATATAGTTTTGAATTATCAGGAGAAAAAGACAACCCATAATATCCACAATTATAGCATATGGAATCCCCTAATTGAATACAATTACTAAAAACCCCAGTACATCTGTCAAAATCCATTAATTGCAGGTTTCCGTCAATCATTGCATGAACAAACTTACTACCATCATCACTAAACAATGACTCCCCTTCAATTGAATTTATAATTGATATTCCTATGGATTGAATCTTTGGACCACTAATTCCATTGGGAGTAATCAAATAAATTAAATAGTTATCAGATAAGTACATATGTAACACCAGCCACCAATCCCTTCCATTAGCGTGTTTTACTGCAGTCATCATTTCACACAATGCACTATCAGCGAATAATTGATTGCTGAGTGTAATTGCTCCCAATCCTCCATTCTGATTTAAGTCAATGAGGTTATAAAAGGCTTGTGTTGTAATCCCGGGAAAAAGTCTTGCATTAGAAAATATATAAAATAAGTTAACACTACTTGGTACAGGTATAATAATGCAACCTTGCGTTGCAGAAGCGAATCCCAAAATATTACTGGAGCCAGAAACATAACCCCCAACATTATCATATACATATAGCTTAAACAAGTTTGAATTAAACCTACCTCCACAGTAAAAAAGAAGGTTGCCAGAACTGTCACTAATACTAGCGCAAGCTTCTCCATTATCAGAATTTAATGCGCCAACAATCGGACTTGTGTTTCCATCAAAGTGCATATATATACTATCCCCAAAGATCCAATTATTGCCACGAAACTGAGCGCAAATGTTAAATCCAAAACCAAGAATAACAACGGTTAAAATGAATGTCTTCTTCATTTAAAATAAATAAAATTTCCGCTATTCCCAACGCTGGTTCTGAAATGATAAAATCCGTTATTAAGGTTTCCAATATTGACCTTTGAATTTTTGAATGGATTATTTATAACCAATTTCCCATTCAAATCAAATATTTCAATAAAAGCACTTTGTTCATCTTTTAGTATAAGTTCATCATTATTAACATGCCATTTAATAGTTTCATTTATCTTCGTTTCTTTCGATGAAAGCCTCATTGTACTTGATGTAATGCAGGCCGTATCATCGCTAATTATTATTCGATAAAAATGATAATATAAACTTCTGGCACGATGTACGGCTGTTCCAAATTGTGAAGCACAAAGCGATGCTAAATAAGTAATATTGGTTTTATCTATTGAGTCCAAACTATTAATACCTGCAGAATCAATTTTAGCCAGTAGAGGGTAAAGTAAACTATAAGCATATTCAAAATCAGTATTGGTGTTTAAATTTCCTATTTCCTGATCAATGAGCGGTTGCAGGCTGGTGTCTGAATCAGAAAGTAATTGTTCAATTATTTCCAATTGTGCAACGGGGCTGGCTTGTAAACTATCATACAAATTCTGCAATACCGGAAGACTATCCCTGTAATCGGTTCTTACAGCCAATCTTTCATTTAAATACACTCCTTCATGATAGTTTTCACTACCCACCTCATAATTACCTTCGGCAATAGCGTTAAGCATGCGCTCTTCTTCACCTCCGCCACCACCGTCCCCGCAAGTGCCCTGATGGTACCATAAAGTTTTCGTCCAGGTACATGGATTGTATTGTTGAATATCGTTCACTCCGTTTAATACAGGCTCTCCTCCGGGATTACAGTAAAAATTAGAAAATCCAAAAGGGTTAATTTTATTTGAATTCGTTGAATAAGTATGGAATGGATTCGTTAAGGCATCAGCGCAGGTTACACCCCAAACATTCATACAGGGCCTTGTGTAGGTACCATTATTGCCCAAGCCATTTGGGTTATCAATTAAATGTACACCATAAACATAGTTTTCCATGGTGTTTTCTTCAAATTTTGCACCGGCCGTTGAGCCCCTAAATACAAAAGCCTGTGCCATATTGTTCGATATATTGCAGGTAATGGTGAGATCATTGGAATTATTAAATTCAAATGCGGTTTGATCACCATAGCAATAGTCAAGCTGGCCTCCAGTTATTGCATTCTTATAGCACTGCATCCTTGGGCATTCTTTTAAACTTAAGCCAGGTCGATCCATAATATTCGTTAAAATATTATCATGGATAGTTGGCGACTGATTGGTAGGGGTTATGTAATTGAGAATAATGCCGGAATTATAATTATCAATCGTATTCTCTTTTATTTCATAACTGGTAAGATTACCGGCAGCAATGCTTTCCAGAATAATCATTGCATTAAAACCTGTTACAGTATTTGTTAATGTATTGTTGCTGATTAATAAGTTGGTACTAACCGATGCATTGGGTAAAAATGTATTCATTAAAGAAATGCCAGTGTATTGAACATTATTTATTAGATTATCTGATATTGTTATGTCCTTAAGATTTTGTCTTAAATCAATACCAAACACGACATCATTTATTTGATTGTCTGCTATTGTAATGGTTTCTACATGATACTCTTGATTTATTGCCAAATAACAATTATTAATTCTATTATTTATAATTCTTGAAAAACCATCAAAATACTGATAAATCCCAAATTCACAACCGGTAATGGTATTATCTTCAATAAACAATGAAGACTTTCGCAAATAAAAACCATAGTCGCAATAATCAATTATATTCCCTGTCCCAAAATGAAAGAACCCTGAGTTAAGGTCAACATAATCGAAGTTTATGGCAACATAGGTTCTTAAACCAAAATAAGGATTGTGCAAATAATCCCCGGTGGTTGCCGGATTTAGAAATTGAGTTCTGCAAGTAAATTGTGTATTGGTTACTGTGAAGTTGTTAGGATCATTTCTAAAAGCGTTAAAAGCGCCACTTAAAATGTAGATATGGCGGAAGTTCCGGTTAAAATATGCCTGGTCAATATGAAGATTAAATCTATTGCCATTGGTAGATAGAATACCATTTTGAGCATCTTCAATGACTGAACCACCATCTATTATTAATGTCGGAATCGAAGCATTCACACTGCCATTAAAATCAATCTCAATTCCATACCACATATCGCCTGTACTATTGCAACTGGTTAAACTTGTCCCTGCGGTTATTCTAAATATCTGCCCCACAAGTGAGCCCGGTTTCAAAATAATTTTAGCAGTAGAACTCATTTCAATTTGAGATGCCGCAATTGTTAATGGTATATCAACTGTTAATGTCCCATTAAGGTAAAAGTGCTTCCCATTAATTAAATTCCCGCTTAAAATCGTGGACGGTAGTGCTGAAGCATTAATAGGTCCGGTTACAACCGGCAAACTTCCGCAACTACTTTGACTATACCCCGTATAAAGGTTTAAAAAAAGAATCATTAGCGAGAGAGAGAGAGAGAGAGATTTTTCATTTTGGTAGGTTTT
>JANOBN010000567.1:0-6086 GCA_031411675.1 Bacteroidota bacterium
CGGACGTACTTACACACTTAATATAACAACAACAAAGGGCGAACAACTTTCTGCAACTACTACTTTGCACCAGGCAATACCATTGGATAGTGTTTGGTTCGAGGTCCAGGAAACATTACCCGGTAACGACTCACTTGGATATATATGGGCTACACTTAAAGACCCGGACACGTTAAACAATTGTTACCGATGGCTGGCATTTCGTCCGGGTAAAGACTCTGCTTTTATTGCACCGTTCGGTTCTGCTTTTGAAGATAAATTTGTAAACGGTAACCGGTTTAATTTTGCATATCAGCGTGGAAAGGTATTGTTTTCTTCTGCTGTTGATGATAATAATGCGGAAGAAGGATTTTTTAAAAAGGGGGATTCTGTGATAGTGAAGTTTTGTTCCATTGACAGGTCAACTTATGAATTCTGGAGAGATGCAGAAACTCAGGTTGCGAATAATGGAAGTCCTTTTTCATCACCGGCTCCCATTCGTTCAAATGTAAATGGAGGTCTTGGTTTGTTTGCATCTTATAGCCCTTATTATTTTTCTTTCAGGGCACGTTGAATATTGCATAGCGGATGAAAAGAATACAAGAGTTGATCAGTAAAGGGGAATGTGAAACGCTCGATTTCAAAAGAGAGATTTCAAGTACTTCCAGAATAGCTAAAAGCATAGTCTCCTTTGCAAACCACAAAGGCGGTATATTGTTAGTGGGTGTAAATGATGATGGAACTATTGCAGGAGTTAAAACGGAAGAAGAAAAATTTATGCTGGAACAAGCAGCTGTTTTTTTTTGTAAACCGGAAATAATGCTCGAGATATATGAAAGGCCATTCAAAAAGAAAATGATACTGGAAGTTATTATCCCGGAAGGTAAAGATAAACCTTATTACGCGAAAGATGAAGATGGAAAATGGTGGGTACATATCAGAGTCGGTGATCAATCATTGCTTGCAAGTAAGGTTGTTGTTGATGTGCTAAAAAGAGGTTCATCAAAAAATCCTGCTGTAGTAGAATTTTCAAGTAAAGAAAAAGCATTGCTGGATTACTTAAGGGTTAATTATAAAATAACTATCAAAGAATATTGTAAATTAATTAATATATCAAGATGGCGGGCAATTAAGATTCTGGTTAATCTGGTAAGTATTGGTATTATAAGGTCACATACCACAGAAAAAACAGAGTTTTTTACTTTAAGCTGAACTTTGGTATTTAAAATATTGCTGCTACATTTGTAAGCCTTAAAAAAAATGATACCATTACTAAATACTAAAACTTAATCTTATGGGACACGAAAAAACGGTTAAAAAAGAAACCAAGAAAGAGTCAACAAAATCCCTCAAGGAAAAACGAGCGGACAAGAAGGCGAAAAAGGACTCGAAGAAAAATAACTGATGTTTTACCGGCCGGGGTTCTCTCCGGCTTTTTTATTACACAACACCTCATTTTTTACCGATAGAGGCTTAAAACGATTTTTAGCCAAAATCTTCATGATCTCATCACCAAAATCACTCTTAAATATTGGTTAACTACACTAACCAATATCGGCTGTTTCAATAAACCGATTACATTTGCCGTCCCATTAAAACGGATAGTTAAAATACCAGACTGAGAAAGTTCCGGTAAAAGCAATAAACCTGATAAAACCATTCAATTCTGATGAAAAAGTTATTCTTTTCTGTTATCTTATCGCTTGCTGTATTGGCAGGCTTTGGACAGTCAAAAACAAAGGCTATTGTAAAGAAGCCGGTTACACCGGTGGTAGCAGCTACAGTTGCAACAATAACTGACCCGGTTCTGTTATCAATTGCAGGGGAAGATATTTCCCGTATGGAGTTCGAAAGGGTGTTCCGTAAAAACAACTATAAAGACAGTGCAACTGATGAAAAGGCTGTACGTGAGTACCTTGAGCTTTATATCAATTACAAGCTTAAGGTAAAAGAGGCTGAAAGCGAAAAGTTGGACACCGGCGCTACCTTTGTGACAGAGTTAGCAGGATACAGGAAGCAACTGGCTCAGCCTTATTTAACTGATAAGGATGTTTCCGAAAGTTTGCTTCGCGAAGCTTATGACAGACTTAAAAAAGATGTTCATGCAAGCCATATTTTAATACAGATGAAGCAGGATGCTTTGCCAAAAGATACCTTGTTAGCTTATAACAGATCGCTGAAAATCAGGGAGATGATTATGAAAGGAGCAGACTTTAGTAAAGTGGCGCGTGACAGTAGTGAAGATCCGTCAGCAAAGGATAATGGCGGTGATTTAGGATATTTTACCGGAATGCAAATGGTTTATCCTTTCGAAACAGCGGCTTTTAGCTTAAAGGATGGTCAGGTCTCTAACCCTGTCCGCACTCGTTTTGGGTATCACATAATTAAGAAAATGGATGAGCGTGCTGCTCAGGGTGAAATTCATGTAGCACATATCATGATTAAAATTCCAAAAGATGCAAATGATAGTGCAATAACTACGGGTAAAAATTCTATTGACCGGGCACATGCTGATTTGAAATCGGGATTGCTTTGGGATAGCGTTGTTTCAAAATATTCTGATGATAAAGCTTCCATAAAAAGAGGCGGTGAATTATCATGGTTTGGTACCGGACGCATGGTGCCGGAATTTGAGAAGGCCGCATTTGGTCTTTCAAAGGATGGTGATTACTCAGCTCCTGTAAAAACCGGTTATGGATGGCATATAATTAAAAGACTCGAAAAACGATCCGTTCCCTCATTTGATGAAAAGAAAGGAGAGTTAAAACAGGCAATAGCCCGCGATAGCCGCAATGAAATGAGTAAGCTTAGTATGGTGAATAAAATTAAAGGACAATATAAATTCACTGAAGTACTAAAAAATAAAACGGCATTTATTAATTCTCTTGATACTAATGTTGCGAATGGTGAATGGGATTTAAATAAAGCAGAAAAATTTAATGCTCCGCTTTTTTCGTTAACCGATTCTACAGGAAAAGCAACTGTTTATTCACAACAGGATTTTGCTAAATATGTTAGTACACATCAAAGCAAGCGCCCGGGAATAAATCCGGTGGTAATTGGTAATCAGTTATACGATAGTTGGGTGAGTGAATCATTACTTGCTTATGAAGAAGGAAGACTGGATGCAAAATATGCTGACTTCCGCAATTTGATGAAAGAATATCGTGATGGTATTTTACTGTTCGACCTTACTGATAAAAAAGTTTGGAGTAAGGCGGTAAAGGATACTACCGGCTTAAAAGAGTATTATGAGAAAAATAAAAACAATTATATGTGGGGTGCTCGTGTAGATGCAACAATTTACACTATGGCAGATTTAGCAACTGCAACTGCTTTCAGAAAGCAAATGAAAAAAGGCAAGAAGTCGCCGACTGATATAATTAATGAGCTGAATAAAGTAAATTCTTCTAATGTTACCATGCGTAGTGGAAAATTTGCAAAAGGGGAGAATGCCTTTGTAGATAAAGCTTCATGGGTAAAGGGATTAAGTGAAGATTTACCTGAAGATGGGAAAATAGTAATTGTATCCATTAATGAAGTCCTCCCTGCACAACCAAAACAACTGGATGAAGCAAAAGGACTGATTACTGCTGATTACCAAAATTATCTGGAGAAATCATGGATTGACGAGTTAAGAGGCAAATATTCTGTTAAAGTGAATGAAGAGGTCTTAAAGACGATTTGGAAAAAATAATTTCAACATTTCAACAGCCGGTAGTGTTGAGAAGCATTACCGGCTGTATATTTATATCAATGCAAGAAAGGAAATTTTTTTTTATTATTTTATGTTCGTTATTCTTATCATCCTGCAAATATTTTAAAAAGGAAGATCAACCTGCGCCTGATGTTGTAGCGAAAGTTTTTGATAAGCTTTTGTACAGTACCGACCTTACTAATATCATCCCTGCCGGCACCCCTAAAGAGGACAGTATTACAATAATTCGCAGTTATATTAATAACTGGTTAAAACAACAGGTTGTTCTTAAAAAGGCGGAGGATAATCTGAATGATGAGCAGAAGGAAGTTAGCAAGAAATTGGAGGAATACCGAAACTCATTAATCACCTACATTTATGAAAGTGAGTTGGTCAGGCAGAAGCTGGATACCGCTGTTTCTGATAATGAAATAGTTAATTATTACAACGATCACCAGGCGAATTTCCTTCTAAAGGATAATATCATTAAGGCCAATTATATAAAAATTCCCTCCACCGCTCCCAAACTTGATAAAGTGAGGGGCTGGTATAAGTCCTCAAACCCCCGCGATAGTGCTCTTTTGGTGGATTATTGCCATCAATTTGCCAGCGACTTCTTTTTTGGCGGGGAAGAGTGGTTGCTTTTTGATGAATTATTAAAGAAGGTACCCATCAAAACGTACGACAAAGAAGAATATCTTCGTAACAACCGTTTTATTGAAATAGCTGACTCAACAGGAATTTATTTTATCAATATCAGAGGATTTAAAATAAAGGAGAGTATAAGTCCGTTAAGCTTTGAAAAAGATAATATCAGAGCACTGATAATTAATAAGAAAAAGCTGGAGTTAATTGATGAAATGGAAAAGTCGGCATTTGAAGATGCTATGCAAAAGAATGAGATAAAAATTTATGATGCTAAAAAATAATATATATATAACTGTTGTTTTCGTTTTGTCAGCTTTTATATCAATTGCTCAACCGGCAAATAATGTAGTCGATCAGGTTGCAGCTGTTGTGGGAGGAAAAATTGTGCTTAAGTCAGAGATTGAACAGCAATATCAACAGTTCCTTCAGCAAGGCAATTATGGCGATCCGAAAATTAAATGCCGGATACTGGATCAGTTAATGCTTACCAGATTACTCCTCAATCAGGCAATCCTTGACAGTATTGAAGTTACAGATGATCAGGTGAACCAGAAAATTGAGCAGAACCTGAGTTATTTTATCAGTCAGATTGGTTCTCCGGAAAAACTCGAAGAATACTATGGAAAATCAATTCCTGAATTAAAGGAAGAGTTTAAACCGGTTGTAAAAGATCAGTTGCTTGCACAACAAATGCAGTCTAATATTACCAAAGGAGTCTCAGCTTCACCTCTTGATGTAAAACAATATTTTGAAAGTATCAGTAAGGACTCATTGCCATTGGTAAATGCAGAGGTAGAATATTCGCAGATTCTGAAAAATATCCCTGTCACTATCGAAAGAAAAAAAGAGGCAGAGAAGCAACTGATGGAAATACGCGAACGCATTCTGAAAGGAGAAGATTTTGGCACGCTTGCTTTTTTGTATAGTCAGGATAAGGAAAGTGCAAAACAAAATGGAGAACTGGGTTTTGTAAATCGCGGAGACCTGGTTCCGGAATTTGAAGCAGTAGCATTTCGTTTGAAGAATTCTAGTGATGTTTCTGATATTGTTGAAACAAAATTTGGTTTTCATTTATTACAATTGATTGAAAGAAGAGGGGAAAAGATTAATGTGCGTCATATTCTCATTAAACCTGCTGTAAAGCCTGATGATGTTGTTGCTACACAAATATTGATGGATAGCATTGCAAAGGAAATCAAATCCGATAATCTTAAGTTTACGGATGCGGCAGAAAAATATTCGGATGACAATGACAGTAAATTAAATTCAGGAATTGTTGCAAACCCTTCCACCGGTGCGGTGAGTTTTCAGAGTAATGAAGTAGACCCTTCTGTATTATTTCAATTGGATAAACTTGAAGTAGGGGAGTTGTCCAATCCGATGTTAATTACAACTAATGACGGAGGACAGGCATACCGTATTTTAAAGCTAAATGCACGGACTTCACCGCATGCTTTAAATCTCGTACAGGATTATCAGAAGTTGCAGGAAAATACTTTAAATATGAAACAATTTAAAGTGCTTAATGATTGGAAAAATAAAAAAAGATTATTGACCTATGTAAATATTTCTGATGAGTATAAAGGCTGTGAAAATCTGAAGAGCTGGACTACTAATAATTGATTTCATTAAACGGATAAATAAAATAGAAAAAAGTAATTATGGCGAAAATATATAACTCTGATGTGGAAGCAGTAGATGCGTTACGTACTTCCTACAATGCATTAAGAAGTGAAATAGGTAAAGTGATCATAGGACAGGA
>JANOBN010000568.1:0-3622 GCA_031411675.1 Bacteroidota bacterium
CTCATAAAAAGCAGTGTCAGAAAATTTATACGAAACGATTGTAAAATATCCATTGGTTCGGAAGGCCTGATTGGCGACCGGATATTATTAATTTCACAAGGAGGTAATAGCTCTAAAGTTGTAAAATCCGGGCAGGAATTACAAACGTCAGAGCCTTTGGAAACAGAAGCAATAATGGCAAGCATTCAGGTTACAGCAGCAAATGCAGAAGTGATTTCAGCAGAGCTGGCAGAAATAATGATTAAGGTAAACAGTGGTAACGGAACATTAGGAAGATTGATTCAGGATTCTACTATTGCAGAAAATTTTAATCAGACGATGATGAATCTGAAAAAGAGTTCCAAAGGGCTGAATGAAAATATGGAAGCGGCAAAACATAATATATTACTTAAGGGATATTTCAACAAAAAACAAAGAGCAAAGGAAAAACAAGAGCAAATATTACAGGAAGAAAAAAGAAATAAATAACTAAATGCCGTGATAAATATTAAGAACTAATTGAAAGGAATGAGTATTTTAATGAAGAAAGGAAATGATTTAACAGTTGAAGTTGATGATTTTACAGTTTGTTATAATGATGCAGGTGATGGAGTAATTCCGGTCATTTTTATTCATGGGTTTCCATTTGATAAGTCGATGTGGAATCAACAGATGGAGGCTTTGCAGAAAGGCAACAGAGTAATAGCATATGATATAAGAGGATTTGGCAAATCCACTTCCGGACTAAAAAAGGCAACAATTGATTTGTTTGCTGAAGATCTGGTAGGTTTCATGGATGTACTTCATGTTGATAAGGCCATTGTATGTGGTTTGTCAATGGGAGGCTATATAGTTTTAAACGCTGCATATAGATTTGCAAACCGTTTCACCGCATTAATTCTAAGTGATACACAATGCATAGCTGATACGGCAGAGGGAATTTTAAAAAGAAAGGAGAGCATCAAGCTCATACAGGATGGCGGAATGGAACAATTTGCAGAGGCGTTTATCAGTAAGATATTTACGCCCGTTACTATTGCAGAACAAAAGAATGTAGTGCAGCAAGTAAGGGTTGTTATGCTCCAAACTGCCGCTGTCGTAATTGTCAGCACGCTAAATGCCCTTGCTGAAAGAGAGGAAGTTTGTTCCGGCTTAAATAAGTTAACTTTACCGGTTCTGATCCTTTGCGGGAAGGAAGATCAGATTACTCCTTTAGCCCAATCGGAATTGATGAATAAGCAGTTTGTAAATTCTAATTTACAAATAATTGAAAATGCGGGACATATGTCTAATCTGGAGCAACATGCATTGTTTAACGGTATTTTAAGTAGTTTTATAAAGGATTTTAATACAATGAAAAGTTAAATCAGAATAGTTTTCACCAGAAGGTGAATTAGCTCTATAAATTATAATTAAAGGAAATGAGTTTTCGGTTATCCGTAATACTATTAATTTGCTTCCTTTTTTTGCATCATAGTGCAAATTCACAAGTTTTACCGGAGGAAGCAGATTCAACAAATTTTTATACCAATATTGAAAATTATTCCAAGCGAAGCAAATTCGCCAAATTTATATATCGTCTTATTTTCAGACCTGCAGCAATTGTTTTACCGGTAAAAGTGGCTCCGCCAAAAACATATAAAAAGTTAAAAAAGGGCACTAATAAATTATTTGAGGGAAAAATAATAAGAAATATTGAGATAGAGACACTCGATCCATTTGGGTATTCCGTAAAAGATACTTTGCACAAGGAACCAAGAACATTCGCACGGGCAGGTAATAAACTTCATATTAAATCGCAACACATAACTATTCGCAATTTATTACTTATTAAACGAAATCAACCGTTTGATTCTTTATTGGTGAAGGAGTCGGAACGATTGGTTCGTAGCAGTAGTTTCGTTAATGATGTTGCTTTTACTACTACAATGGTTCCCGGGAGCAAGGACTCTGTAGATATTATGATCAGGGAGCAAGATAAATGGAGTATTGCCGGAAATGCAGATTTATCAACTTCTAAAGCTCGTTTCAAATTAAGAGAGAATAATTTTTTAGGATTTGGTCATGAGTTCAGAAACACCTATACATGGCTGTATACTACCGGTACAGATGCTTATTCATCGGATTACAATATTCCAAGTATTCGAAATTCCTTCATTGGAGCATCTTTGCATTATTCTGTAGGGGAAAATAAGGATTATTCAAAAGCCATAAGTATTAACAGACCTTTTTTCTCCCCGTTTGCCAAGTGGGGAGCAGGGTTGTATTTAAGCCGTCAGTTTAGAATTAGTTCCCTTCAATCATCTGATTCTATTTTCTTCCGTCAGGATTATAAAAACGATGTACAGGATTACTGGGCGGGATACTCAATACGGATGTTTAAAGGAAATACTGAGAATGACAGAAGTACTAATTTTATTACTGCAGCTCGATATTTTAAAATTCATTATATATCAAAGCCAGCCTACGAATTCGATTCTGCAAGTTATTATGCTGATGAAAAATTTTACTTACTCGGTTTAGGTATTTCCGTAAGGAAATATGTTCAGGATAAATACATTTTTAAGTATGGAGTAACAGAAGATATCCCTCTTGGACGTGTGTATGCGATTACCGGAGGATATCAGATTCGTAATGGCATAGAGAGAACTTATTTTGGAGTAAGAGTAAGATCAGGAAATTACTACGAATGGGGATATTTAAGCACAAGTATACAATATGAAACATTTTATAGAAATTCTTATAAGGAACAGGAAAATATAACGGCAGGGATCATTTATTTTACCGGATTGTTTGAGCTGGGCAGATGGCGTTTCAGACAATTTGTAAGACCGGAGATCACTATAGGTTTGCATCGCTTGTCATATGAAAAATTGACAATTAATGACGGATATGGAATCGATGGTTTTAATAGTGAATCACTAACAGGTACAGCACGTGCCCTGGTTAAATTTCAAACGCAATCTTATGCACCCTGGAACCTGATTGGTTTTAGGTTCGGACCTTATCTGGTATTTTCGATGGCGATGCTGGGAGATGAGCAATCCGGTTTTAACAGAAGTAAAATATATTCACAATTGGGATTTGGAGTGTTAATTAAAAATGATAATCTGGTGTTTAATACATTTCAGATTTCTATAGCATTTTATCCATTAATTCCTGATGATGGTTATAATATTTTTAAAATTAACTCCGTTAAAACAACCGATTTTACATTTCGTGATTTTGAAACCGGAAGACCCGACGTCATGGGCTTTCAGTAGTTTTAAAAGTATTTTACACTAAAATATAATTCTATGAAGAATTTAAAAAGTAAAAAAGTAAATATCAGGAAGTTGCTGAAAATCACATTTAGTGAGTTTATTTCCGACAATGCTATAAAGCTAAGTGCTGCATTATCATATTACACCATTTTTTCACTGCCTGCATTATTAATAATAATTATCAATTTATGTGGTATATTTTTCGGCGAAGATGCGGTCAGGGGTGAATTATTCGGACAGATTAACGGACTGGTCGGAAATGATGTGGCCATTCAGATTCAGGATATTATTAAGAACATAAAACTCTCGAAGGAGAATAATGCTGCCGCCATTATTGGAGGAGTTGTTTTATTGATTGGAGCATCCGGCGTGTTTTCTGA
>JANOBN010000569.1:0-4961 GCA_031411675.1 Bacteroidota bacterium
CGAAGACTCCTGCACGTTTATTTGTTTTCAAGACATTGATAGAGCCGCATCTTGGCAAACTTTCATTCTTTAAAGTAATGTCGGGAGAGGTAAGTGTTGGTATGGAATTTACCAATGAAAAAACAAATACAGTTGAACGCATAGGACAATTGTTTATCATGGATGGTAAAAACAGAAATTCCATTGATAAGTTAAAGGCAGGCGATATTGGCTCCACTTTAAAATTGAAGAATACTGCAACCAATCATACTTTAAATGGAAAAGGTGCAAAAGGCAACGTAGACCCTATTCATTTTCCCGGAAGTAAGGTGCGTACTGCCGTGGTTACCCGAAATAAAAACGATGATGAAAAAATAGGAGAGGTTTTGCAGGAAATTCATGCAGAAGATCCTACCATATTGATTGAATATGATAAAGAATTAAAGCAATTGTTGTTGCATGGTCAGGGAGAGTTGCATCTTTCCGTTACTAAATGGCGCATCAATCATATCTATAAACTCGATATTGATTTCGTTAAACCACGTATTCCTTATCGGGAAACAATTCAACGATCTGCATTGGCATCTTACAAACATAAAAAACAATCGGGTGGTGCCGGTCAGTTTGGAGAGGTATATCTTAAAATTGAACCTTATTTTGAAGGCATGCCTGCTATAAAGGAATACACAGTAAGAGATACAGAAGTTCATGAATTGTCATGGGGTGGCAAATTGGTTTTTAATAATTGTATTACGGGTGGTGTGATTGATTCTCGCTTTATTCCTTCGATAATAAAAGGGGTTATGGAAAAACTCACCGAAGGGCCATTAACAGGTTCTTATGTACGTGATGTAAGAGTAAGTGTTTATGATGGCAAAATGCATCCTGTTGACAGCAATGATCTCTCTTTTAAAATTGCAGGAATGATGGCGTTTCGGGATGCATTTCTACAAGCTGAACCACAACTACTGGAACCTATTTATGAAGTAGAAACAGAGTTGCCGGAAGCAATGATGGGAGAGGTGATGAGCGAATTGCAAACTAGAAGAAGCATGATTACCGGAATGGAAAATAAAAATGGCTTTCAAGTAATTAAGGCAAAAACACCATTAGCCGAAATCGATAAATACAATCAATCATTACGTAGCATTACACAGGGCAGGGGTAGAGTAGAGATTCGTTTTTCTGATTACGCACCCGTGCCAATGGATGTACAAAAGAGGTTAAGCGATGATTATAAGAAACAAGAAGTAGAACATTAAAGAATATTGTTTTTTTATATTCTTCTTAAAATTATTTTTATCAGAAGGAAAGGAAACGACTAATTTCTTTTGAAGATTTGTGTGTTATATTCTTAAAGGAAAACACGCATGTTTAAAATTTGATTAATTGTCCAGAAAGTAAATTGTTTATGAATTCTAATTCTTATCTTTGAAATTCAAATATTATATCATGAAAAAATTATTTGTGCTGCTTATTACAATTTCCGCTTCCTTAAGTTCTATCGGTCAGGTTTACCCTTATGTTGAAGATTTTAATACGATGCCTTCATTTAGTAATCCTTTCGGCTGGACTTCTACCATACCCGGTTTTCAGGTTTATCCTAATCATGGAAATGGCAGCCAGGGTATGACTAAGAATATGACTTCTTTAGGTGCTTCTGCTGATTCTGTCATCAGTCCGTTAATAGGTCCGCTAACAGCCACATCAGTGCTTTCATTGCAGTATCGTGTGATGGAATCTTCTTTGTACCCCAACTTCAGCCATGCTATGGTTGCCGGTGACGGTATCGATTTCTATGCAGTAAGTGGCCCGCTATCTATTCTGTTATATACTGTAGATGTCACTAATCATATAACGGATACGGGATTCTTCACCTTAAATTATAACATTGGCGCATTAGCCGGTAATTTGGGGAATCTGATGATAAAAGTAAGACGTGGTGCCGGTGATTTTTTTGTTGATTTTGATAATATTTCAATTACGAATGCATCATCAGTGGTCGACGTTACACCATTAGTCGATAGGCCTGTTATTTATCCCAATCCTGCAAATGGTGGTACGCGCCTTCAACTTAAAAGCGTTCCGGCAGATGATTACCGGATTCGCCTTATCTCTTCAGCAGGAGGAGTTATAGATCTGGAGGAAAAGCATATGGAAGGCACCCTTCCGGTCATCGATACCAATCAACTGAACCGTGGCCTTTATTTCCTTCAATTAACCGGTTTACGTAATAATTTTCTCCTGCGCTTTGTGGTGAAGAATTGATCCGACTATCTTCGCACCATAAATCGAAAAACATGCAATCATTATTTCCTGATAAAAAGACCAAAGTAATTGGTATACTGGTACTTGCAGCTGCCCTTACTCGTTTCTTGCCCCATCCGATGAATTTCAGCCCGATTGGTGCCATGGCACTTTTCGGAGGTTGTTATATCTCTAATAAACGCTTGGCTCTGCTTCTGCCTCTTGGTACGATGTTACTAAGCGATATCGTGCTGCAAATATTCAACGGTACAGGGTTTCATCCTACAACTCTTTGGGTGTATGGAAGTTTCGCCTTAATTACCTGTCTGGGATTCTTCTTAAGAGGTCGTGAACAACGTCAAACTATTATGGTAGCATCGCTGGTTGGCTCTATTTTATTCTTCTTCATCACCAATTTCGGACAATGGGCTACCGGTTATTACGGATTTGGTTCCGGATCTCTGACTACCAGTTTTGTTCAGGCTATTCCATTCTTCAGAGGAACTATAATGGGTGACCTTTTTTATAACCTGTTATTATTTGGTTCTTTCGCCATAATCAAATGGCGTTATCCGATGTGGATAAAAACAAGTTAATTAAAAAACAATATATATAAAAAAGGCTTCCGTTCTGGAAGCCTTTTTTTATGAAGGATATTAGTATTATTGCTTAAGTATTTTTTTACTCCGCATAACATTCCCTGATTCCATTTCAATAACATATTCTCCGTTATTTAAACCGGTTACATCAATGGAATGTAAATTCAATCCATTTTCAAAATGGTGCAAAACTTGTTTAACTAATTTTCCTGTTACATCATAAATCCGGAAGGAAACATCATCACCTTTTGGTAAATAAAAAGAAAGTGTAACGTTGTCATTAGCAGGATTTGGAGAAGGATCATATAGCTGTGGTGTGCTAACAATATTATCAAAAGCCGGATCATAAATCGATGAAATGGTGCTGCTGTCAATCACAATATTTTCATCTCCGGCCTGATAAGTTGTGAAGGAAAAGTAAAATAATAACATTTCATCTGTTGTAGATTCACCAAGACTTACATCCTGCGGCGGATCATTCGGATTATCGGGATTGTTCGCCGTATTATCATAGGTTGCTGCACCATATAAGGTAGTACCACCCGGTATTTTTAAAACTTGCTTGAATTGATATAACCCTTGCCAGTGAAAATCCCAATCATTTATTTTCAGAAACGGAATAGTATCATTCGTTAACGTTACACCAAATGTGATTGCTGTCTGTCCCAAAAGATGCATATGTGCGCCAACAGAAATAAAAGACAGGTTAAGAAAAAATGGAACAGTATATTGCTCGTAAAAAGTAGGCGTTGTATTTGCCGGAATAAACAATGGTCCGTTCACAATAGTGTTATCATGATTCAAAACAGGCAAGGTGTAAACATTGCGGAGCGGGGCAGTGCTTGTTTTTATTCTGATCTGTGTGCTGTCAGTTTGATTGATGGTTCCACCGGGATAATGCACTTGTATAACAATGTCAGTTCCTGCAGGGAGTAGTTGTCCCATACCTGCCGGCCACTTAAAAGAGCCCATTCCCGGCACCCAGAAGCCGATCATATTGGAAGCACTGGAGCCACTTCCTCCAAAGTTGGTATAGCCGGGGTCAGGATCTCCGGCATCCAGTAGCGCCGGAACATTGGTAGTATCTTCCCAAACTATTACATGATGTACAATGCCTCTGTTACCGGGAATCACTTCAAAGTCTGTAATAGATAACTGATTGAGAAGATTAGAAGGAATTACAAAGTTTCGGTAAAGATCCGTGGATGTATTTATGGTATAAGTAGGAATCTGGAATATATAATCAGGGTTTACTATGGTGGCATTACCACTATAAACAGGAGGAGTAGGTGCATTGGCCATATTTCCCTGAGGCGTTCCGTTATTAACCCAATCATTAATAGCGGCAATCTGCCAGGTGGAGAGTCGTCTTTCATGAGCGAGTGTCCGATATGTTGGATCGGGTGGCCAGGGCGGCATAATCTTGGAATTCACCGCATCCTTTATTGAAGTTGCTTCTGTAACAGCATCAATGTAATCAATCAATGAAAACGGACCAATTCCACCAGAGTGATGGCAACTGGTGCAATTATCATACATAATCGGTGCAATTTCCTCAGCCCAGGTAATCACCTGCGCATTAGTTGTTCCGGCTTTCAGGATTATAAGCCCGATCAGGGTAGCTATTCTTTTCATTGGAAGTAATTATTTATTCAAAATTCTTAAAACAATGGCCCCATTAATTGGTAACCTGTGATAATTATCAACAGAAATAAAGCACATTTTCAGGGTAAATTTAATTATTATTGTTTCAATATTCAAATCTAAACGATATTCTTCAAAATACCATGAATAAAAGCATCCCGGAACACCGGATTAAACAACAAATGTCCTATCGATTCAAAATAACATTCTTTGTCGGCCATCTCTTTTTACTAAGTTTCTTTTCAACTGTTCATGCACAATCACTTTATCAGCCTTTATCCTTTCGTAAAGCATTAAAAAATGAAACACGGACCAACACCGGCCTACCGGGTAAAAAATACTGGCAAAACAAAGCAAATTACGATCTGGAAATAGCTTTTAATCCGATAAATTTATTGCTAAGCGGAACAGCCCAAATCGAATATTTTAACAACAGCAACGACACATTAAAGAAAATTGTTTTTCGCAACTACCCTGACTTTTATAAAAGAG
>JANOBN010000570.1:0-9508 GCA_031411675.1 Bacteroidota bacterium
CTTGATAAAATGAGTGATGAAAACAGAGCGCAGATTGCCTCATTTGTTGATGATATCTGGAATAATATGGCTGCCCAGATTGCCCTTTCCAGAAAAATATCTGTAACAGAAATTGAAAATATTGCTGACAGTTTAAAGGTACGTACTGCTTATGATGCACTTAAAAATAAGTTGGTTGATCGTGCAGTTTATTTTGATCAATTCACCAGCGATATTAATGATGCTTCCGGAACGGGTAACTCTTCAAAGATGGAAACCATTTCTGTAAATAAATATAAAGATGTAAATCCTGATATCAAACCGAAATTTACTACCGACCGTATTGCTGTCATTTATGCAGAGGGTGAAATTACAGGAGGGGAAGGCGATGAAGAAACGATTGGGGCTGTCACTACATCAGAAGCCATTCGTAATGCGAGACTGGATAAATACGTTAAGGCAATTGTGTTGCGGGTAAATTCTCCCGGTGGCAGCGCGCTTGCATCGGAAGTGATATGGAGGGAAGCAATTCTTGCCGGCAAAAACAAACCACTGGTTATATCTATGAGTGACCTTGCAGCATCCGGTGGTTATTACATAAGTTGTGGTGCAGCAAAAATATTTGCACAAAAAAATACGATCACCGGTTCCATTGGTGTATTCGGTCTTTTGCTGAATGCTCAAAACATGCTTAAGAATAAATTAGGGATTACGGTAGATGGTTATAAAACCGGGCTTTATACTGATCTTGGTTTACCTACCAAGCCTGTTAGTAAGGCGGAAGAGCTGATCATACAACAATCTGTTGATACAATATACCGGGTGTTTACACAGCGTGTAAGTGATGGAAGAAATATTGATATAGCAACAGTTGACAGCCTTGGACAAGGTAGAGTATGGAGCGGTATAAGCGCTCTGGCAAACAATTTGGTTGACAGCATTGGCGGACTGAATGATGCAATTAAGTATGCCGCTAAAATGGCCCGACTGGAGAATTATCGTTTAAAAGAACTACCTGAACAAAAGGATGTATTTACTGAATTTGTCTCCTCTATTTCCGGTGAGGCTACCTCCTATTTTGAAACGAAGGAATTCGGTGAACAGGCACGTTATATTAAGTCATTACGTTCTGCTCTTCAAACCCGGGGAGTACAAATGCGAATGGATTACGACATTAACTGGAAGAATTAAATTCATCAGCAATTACAAGAATGATTTAGCTTATTAGATGAGCCTGATTTACTTCCCAAACTGGACACCGGCAGTAAAAATATACTCATAAGCAAAGAAGTGTTGATTAGCTCTTCCATCGCCGGGAAGAAGCACTTTGGTATAATTAGCAAATGATGCTTTTAAGCTGGTATCCAGAAAAAAATTACGAAAGAAATTAAACCTTAATCCTGCATCTGTTCCGGCAACATAACCCGCAACATGATAGGTGTCATTTCTGTTCACGCCAAATATGGTGACATCTGATCTTGGAAACACAAAACCAATCCCCGGTTTAACGATTGCATGCAAAGCAAATCTGTAGTCCTGAGCTTGCCAGAGATTCCATCTTTTAATAAGATTAAACAAACAGAAATTAGCCCCGTTCGTGTGCTCATAGGTTAACATCCTTGATGATACAATTGTGTCTGTATCGTATTGTTTTCCCGCAATTGAACCTGACAGCCTTACATTCTGATTGTCCAGCATCACATATTTAACATGGTCGTAATTGACTTCAAATCCCAGATTATGTTTATCATTAAAATAGACACCAAAACGGAATGAATACTGTGGAATGGTAATATTCTGACGAAATATCTTCTTCAAACCCGGTCTGTCCTCTGCTTTTACATCATACAATGTAAAATCATAGTACGGCCCGGTATTATCTTTAAAATGAATATCACTTTTAGAAAACCAGTCGAGGTTATAACCTCCTGCAAAATACCAGCTGTTACGGGGCTTTTCCTTATCCTTTTCTTGTCCGTAGCATAAAGGAGCTGATAAAAAGAGTATCAGAATGAGATGACTTACTTTCATGGTCCTGCAAACCTAGTGATTCCTCTTTATTCTTAAATGCGGAATCGCACAATTGATTGTTTTTTAACTATTCGCTATTTTTACAGACATCTGTGAGATGCTTGCTCATGAAAAATCTTAAATATTACTTATTATTGTTTATTGATAATACTTAAAAGCCAAATGATATCGTGCCTCTGATCAGCAGTATTTTTTCCTGGTTTATGAAACAACGCATTCATCAGATTGAGTTGTTTATGAAGTTTCCTCATGATGTGCAAGAGGAATTGCTTCCTAAGCTTGTATTGCAGGCCCGTTATACTGAATTCGGAAGACGTTATGATTTTTCATCCATTGACAGTACGCGTTCATTCAGAGAGCGGGTGCCATTGCAGGATTACGAATCTTTAAAGCCCTATGTATTAAGATTAAAGCAAGGGGAACAGCATTTACTTTGGCCAACCGATGTGCGCTGGTTTGCAAAATCTTCAGGCACCACCAATGATAAATCCAAGTTTATTCCGGTAACAACAGAAGCATTGGAAGAGTGCCACTTCAAAGGGGGAAAAGATCTTTTATGCATCTATTTTCACAATAATCCGGAATCGAAATTATTCAATGGAAAGTTACTTTCATTAGGAGGAAGTCATCAGGTAAACGCTTTAACCAATGAATCTTTTTACGGGGATTTAAGCGCGATTCTGATACAGAATCTTCCTTTCTGGATACAATTATTCCGTACACCGGATCGTTCTATCGCACTGATGGATGAATGGGAAGAAAAAATTGAGAAGATGGCACATCAGACTATGCAGGAAGATGTGACGAATATTGCCGGAGTGCCATCCTGGATGCTTGTTTTGCTTAAAAGAGTATTAGAGATCAGCGGAAAGAAAAATCTGAATGAAGTATGGCCTAATCTGGAGCTATTTGTTCATGGTGCTGTCAACTTCTCTCCTTATAAAGAACAATTCCATTTGCTGATACCTAAAAAGGATATGTACTATCTGGAGACTTACAATGCTTCAGAAGGTTTTTTTGGCATTCAGGATAAGCAAAACAGTGATGAATTATTGTTAATGCTTGATTATGGAATTTATTATGAATTTATTGAACAACAGTACTGGAAGCTTGAGAATCCTCCTACTCTTACATTAAGTGAAGTTAAAACAGGAGAGAACTATGCACTCATTATTACCACTAATGCCGGCTTATGGCGATATAAAATCGGTGATACTATAATCTTTACTTCTACAAGTCCGTACAAATTTAAAATAACAGGACGCACCTTACATTTCATAAATGCATTTGGTGAAGAAATTATAATGGATAATGCAGAAAATGCAATTCGTGATGCCTGTCAGACAACAGGTGCAATTGTAAGAGAATATACTGCAGCCCCGGTGTACTTCAGCAATCAATCTACCGGCGCGCATGAATGGCTTTTTGAATTTGAAAAAGCACCAGCTGATATCTCGTATTTTGGATATCTTCTTGATGGTGCACTAAAAAAATACAACAGTGATTATGAGGCTAAACGTTATCATGATAAAGTATTAAATCCTCCAATCATCCGAATTGTTCCGGACCATACTTTTTATTTCTGGTTAAAATCGAAAGACAAACTTGGCGGACAACATAAAGTGCCCCGACTTTCCAATAACAGAAAACTTGTTGAAGAAATAATGGCAATGATAAATTCTTCTGTTTCATGAAATCGATTGTAAGCTGCATTCTGCTACTTTATTCACTTCACGTTTTTGGACAGGATAAAAAGACCATCATCAATTTAAACTTTGATCCCGGATTCGTAACGGGTGATGTATTGGGTAATATATATATTGTTAAAGGATCAGAAGTATTGAAGTATAATGAATCAGGCACATTTTGTTGTTCATTTAGTGACAGAACATATGGAGAAATAACTTCTATTGATGTTCGTGATCCGCTTAGAATTTTAATTTTTTACAAACCTTTTGCTACCATCAGGATGCTTGATAATAATCTTGCCGAGCAAAGTCTGATCAATCTTCGTAAATTAGATCTTGCTGATCCGCTGCTTGTTTGTACTTCCGAAATTCAGGGGACATGGGTTTACGATAATGCCACTTCACGATTGTACAGATTTGATTCTTCCTGGCGACCTGTGAGCCTTAGTAATGATTTGCGACAAGATATTACCCGCACTATCAACCCGCTTCATATGGCAGAATCTGATTACTGGCTGATTCTGCTGGATAATAACTCACTTTTGGTTTTTGACAAGATGGGCAGTTACTTTAAGCCGATTATAATAGAACCTGGCACTAACGGACTATTAAGCCATGATGAGTGGATAAGCATTTCCGGTAGTATGATTGTCCGCTTAAATATCAGAAACGGAAAAATGTCGGAATCCGCGCTGCCATTCATTAACAATGCCGGAATAGTATATGTTTTACCTCGTAAAATCGTCAGAATAACTGATAAAAAACTGGAAATCTACAGTAACTAATTCAGGAAGTTTTCAACATTTTTTGTGAGGCAACATCTAGGCTTCTACTTTTGAACACATAATAAATTTTGCGCGTACGGGTTAATCGCAATCAATGTTTTAAGGATAAGCCGTAAATCGTAAATCAAAAATCGTAAATATAAGTGGCTACTGATAAAAAGACTTTGCACATTGCCGTTGCCGGAAACATTGGCTCCGGTAAAACCACACTCACTTCCCTTCTTGCTAAGAACATGAAATGGGAACCGCATTATGAAGATGTTGATGACAATCCATATCTTAACGACTTCTATGAAGATATGCAGCGATGGTCATTTAATCTGCAGATTTACTTTTTGAATTCGCGGTTTAATCAGGTGATGAAAATCCGTAAAAGCGCAAAGACGGTAATTCAGGACAGAACGATTTATGAGGATGCTTATATTTTCGCCCCGAACCTTCATGCTATGGGCTTAATGACTACACGTGATTTTAATAATTACCTGGAGTTATTTAATCTGATGTCTAATTTTATTCAACCACCGGATTTATTAATATATCTGCGAGGAACCGTTCCTGCTCTGGTAAATCAAATACAAAAACGCGGAAGAGCTTACGAAAATTCCATTCGTCTTGATTACCTCAAAAGACTTAATGAACGTTACGAAGCCTGGATATCGCAGTATGAGCTAGGTAAATTGTTGATTATTGACATTGATGATATAAACTTTGCCGAGAATCCGGAGCATATGGGAATGGTAGTTAATAAAATCAATGCCGAGCTACACGGTTTATTTTAACCTCACTTTTTTTATTTTCCCGTCCAATACGGATCCCGTTCTTTATTAATATAGTTCATCTTCCATATTAAATTAAAGTAAGATCTGAATCCGTTAACTTCAAAATTTTGCGTTAATTTTGAAAAGTTATGGCAGGCATGCACAGGAAGTTTATTACGAATCTTTTTTTTATTCTTTTCCTTAATTTGCTTATAAAACCATTTTGGATTTTGGGCATTGACAGAGCAGTACAAAACGTAACTGGAGCAGCTGAATATGGTTTATATTCATCATTACTCAGCTTTACGTTCCTGTTGAATATTCTTCTAGATCTGGGTATTACCAATTATAATAACAGAAATATTGCCCGACACAGTCAACTGTTAAAAAAACATTTTTCTTCCATTATTATTCTCCGGATTCTTTTAGCAGGTCTCTATTTTGCAGTTAGTTTTATTGCCGGATGGATGTTAGGTTATAATGAACGGCGGCTTTCCATACTTCTTATACTCCTGTTTAATCAGGCACTCGCTTCATTTATTTTATACCTGAGAAGCAATATTTCAGGACTACAATTATTTAAAACGGAAAGCATCATTTCTGTTTTGGACCGAACACTGATGATACTGTTTTGTTCTGTTTTATTGTGGTCAGGATGGTTTTCAGGCAAAATACAAATAGAATGGTTTGCATGGGCACAAACCTGTGCATATCTGGTAACCGCATTAATTACATTTATTATAGTTGCTAAAAAAGCCGGCTTTCAAAGACTCCACTGGAATAAGCATTTCTTTCTTGTAATATTAAAGCAAAGTTACCCATATGCACTCCTCATTCTTTTAATGACTTTTTACTACCGTATTGATGCAGTAATGATAGAAAGGATGCTACCGGATGGCGCATTGCAGGCAGGTATTTATGCTCAGGCTTTCCGGCTTCTGGATGCTGCAAACATGTTTGCTTATCTCATTTCAGTTTTGCTTCTCCCCATGTTTGCCTCCATGATCAGACATAAACAATCGCCGGAAGAGCTGGTTGAATTATCATTTTCTTTTATTGCCATTCCTTCCATTATTTTAATGGCATTTTCTGTTTTTTATAATGAAGATTTAATGTCTCTCTTATATCATGAACATGTAAAAGAGTCTGCCATTATTTTAAGTGTAGTAATGAATTGTTTTCTGGCTTTTGCATCGGTATATATATTCGGCACATTGTTAACAGCCAATGGCAGCTTACGTTTTCTGAATATTATTGCTTTATGCGGAATGATTTTAAATATCAGCCTGAATTATTATTTAATCCCACTACATGGGGCTTTGGGCGCTGCAATAGCAGGTCTCATTACCCAATATCTGGCAGCGGCAGCGCAAATGCTTTTAGTGCATCATATCTTCCATTTCAAATTCAAATGGTGGTTATTTGCGCGATATCTTCTATTTACAGGAAGCACCTTCTTACTATTTTCACTTTTGCCTGCTTTGAATTTAAGCTGGATTGTATCTTGTATAATAGGTGCCCTTGTTGCAGTCTTATTATCCCTTGCTTTTTACCTTGTTAAACCCCGTAACCTGATTAAACTCGTCCGGCAAACAGCCTAAAACATTGATTACAAGAAAGCTGAGTCCAAATTGATTTAGTCCTTTACGTTGGCATATTTGCTATTTTTGCCACCCTTCCGTATTTGAAAACATCTGAAATATGACCACCACCCAGCCGAATGTGCCAGTGCGTCTTGACGCAATCAGTTTTATCAAATTACTGGTAAAATGGCGTAAAAATTTGCTTTATCTTTTTATTGTCAGTGGATTGGTGAGTTATGCTGCCACGTGGCTTATTACACCACTTTACAAATCAACTACCGTAATTTATCCTTTTAACCTTGGCAACTATTCCAAAGAATCCGCCACAGAACAATTGGTTCAATTGATCAAATCAGAAGATGTAAAGGAAGGCCTTATTAAGTCTTTCGGTTTATATGCTCATTATGATATCGATACTACCGGTAAATCTCCAAGGCATGAAATAATGTTGCAGTTGGAAGAAAACATCAGCATTAATAAAACAGAATATGAGTCTGTTGAGATATCTATTCTGGATAAAGACCCGATGACTGCAGCCCGGATGTGTGATTCCATACTGGTTTTTATGGATCGCAAAGCATTAACACTTGTTCGTGAAAAAGCAAAGGAGAATCTTACCGTTACACAAAACAGGCTGGCCGCTAAAAAAGCAGAAATGGATAGTATGCTGGCCATACAAAATGAACTGAGCAGCAAGTACGGTATACTGGATTATGAAAGCCAGGTGTTAGGCTTCAGCAGAGAATATTACAGATCGCTGGGAGAAGGTGGCTCCACTTCAAGAATTGAACAGGCAAGAAGGAATCTCGAAGAAAAAGGAAATGAAGCATTCTCGCTAAAAGAAAATTTGTGGAGAATAAGAGGTCAGTATAATGATCTTAAAAAGCAAGCGGAAGATTTTCAGTCTGATTTAAATAAAGAAGTTTCTTTCCACAATTTGGTTACAAAAGCTGTACCTGCCGAAAAGAAAGATTCTCCAAAAAGAGTACTTCTTAGTTTGCTTCTTACTTTGTCCGTTATGGTATTAGGGTTACTGGTAATTATATACCAGGAATTTTACAAAAAGCAATTTGATAAAAGTCTCGAAGAGAACTAATGCAGCAACTGCAAGGATCATTTATTGAACAGCGCGGGAAGAAACTTTTCTTTCTGATTACAGGCCTGTTTCTTACTGCGGCTATCGTTGCAATGGTAAAGGATCAGATTTATTTTTTCCTGCTTCCCATCGTTATATATATAGCCATGCTGGCCATTTTCAGGATGGAATTACTGGCTTTATTTGCAGCCTTTATTACTCCATTATCTTTAAATCTTAACAAAACTTCTTTAGGTATTGGTGTCAGCCTTCCTTCGGATCCACTAATGTTCGGACTTTTTATTTTATTCTGGTTTAAAATTTTTGTTGAGGGCGGTCTTGACAAAAAAATGCTTCGGCATCCTGTTACATTACTTATTCTTGCACATCTGGCATGGATGGCCATTTCAACTATATCCAGTACCATGTTTGTTGTCTCATTAAAATCAACATTTGCAAGAATGTGTTATGTAACAGTGAACTATTTTATGATGTTATACATTTTTCAGAATTTTAAAAACATACGCAAGTTTCTGTGGTTGTATTTAAGTATGCTAATAGTAGTAATTATTTATACTCTTTATAATCATTTTTTATGGGGATGGACAGAAGAAGGTGCACATATTGCAATGGTTCCTTTTTACAATGATCATACGGCATATGCCGCTGCAATCGCTTTTTTTATTCCTGTTGCCATAGCATTTACTTCCGACAAAACCGAGAGGTTATATTACAGAATTATTTCAGGTGTGGTTTTGGTTTTTATAAGTATTGCCATCATAATGTCGTATACCCGTGCATCCTGGGTTGGACTGCTTGCTGCCTTTATTTGCTGGCTGGGTTTTGTAGTGCGTATTAAATCAGCGCTGGTTTATGGTATGGCTGCTGCTGTAGTTGTATTATTCATTTTATTTCGTTCCCAGATTTTTATGGAGCTTGAAAAAAATGATAAAACTTCCTCAACAGATATTGAAGAGCATGTGCAGAGTATCGGAAATGTATCCAATGATGCAAGTAATATTGAAAGATTAAATCGATGGTCTTCCGCAATCAGAATGTTTGCTGAAAAGCCCATATTGGGTTTCGGTCCCGGCACCTTTATGTTTCAATATGCACCTTATCAGAAATATAGTGAGCGTTCTATAATAAGCACCAATTTTGGTGAAGTGGGCGGTTCACACAGCGAATATCTTGGACCACTTGCAGAAGAAGGTCTTCCCGGAAGTTTACTCATGATCCTGATAATTTCTTTTACGATAGTTACTGCTTCAAAAATTTATATACGTTCCCAATCCGGAATTACACGATCACTTACCAAAGCATTGTTGTTAGGTCTTATTACCTATTATGTTCATGGTATCTTAAATTTTTTCCTCGATACAGATAAACTATCTGTTCCTTTTTGGGGATTCACTGCAGCCTTGGTAGCAATTGATCTTTTTCATACTGAAGAAAAAAATGAATTAAAATTATTGCCCGGTAAAAATGCCGTTTAAACAGCGCGCAGACTTAACAAAGTAACATCATCCATTGTCTCTGCATTTTTACAGAACTCCTTAAAATTATCTATCATGCGAAAATGCAGATCTTTCATAGTATATACATCTGC
>JANOBN010000571.1:0-8738 GCA_031411675.1 Bacteroidota bacterium
ATGCAGTTCGATCGTGGTTACATTTCTCCTTACTTCGTAACCAATGCCGATAAAATGGAATCCGTATTAGAGAATCCTTATATCATGCTTTATGAGAAGAAGATTTCTAATATGAAAGAATTACTTCCGGGTTTAGAGAAAGTAGTTCAAACAGGTCGTCCGCTTTTAATTATTGCTGAAGATGTAGATGGTGAAGCATTAGCTACACTAGTTGTAAATAAATTACGTGGTTCATTAAAAATTGCTGCTGTAAAAGCTCCTGGTTTTGGTGATCGTCGTAAAGCGATGATGGAAGATATTGCTATCCTTACCGGTGGTACTGTTATTTCTGAAGAGCAAGGACGTAAGCTGGAAGATATTACTCTGGAAGATATGGGTAAAGCAGAAAAAGTAAGTATCGATAAAGACAACACTACTATCGTTAATGGCTCCGGAAAAAAAGCTGACATTACCGGTCGTGTAAGTCAGATTAAAGCACAGATTGATGCTTCCACTTCTGATTACGATAAAGAAAAATTACAAGAGCGTCTTGCTAAATTAGCAGGCGGTGTAGCGGTATTATATATCGGTGCTGCAACAGAAGTTGAAATGAAAGAGAAAAAAGACAGAGTGGACGATGCATTACATGCAACACGTGCTGCTGTTGAAGAAGGAATTGTACCTGGTGGTGGCGTTGCTTACATCCGCAGCATTACTTCTTTAGAAAAATTAAAAGGTGCTAATGAAGATGAGACTACAGGAATCCAGATTGTAAGACGTGCCCTTGAAGAGCCGCTTCGTCAGATTGTTGTGAACTCAGGAATTGAAGGATCTATCGTAGTTCAGAAAGTGAAAGAAGGTAAAGATGATTTCGGTTACAATGCACGTACTGATGTTTATGAAAACATGTTAGCGGCAGGTGTAATTGATCCTACTAAAGTAACCCGTGTTGCATTAGAGAATGCTGCATCTATTGCAGGTATGCTCTTAACAACAGAGTGTGTACTTTCTGACATTAAAGAAGATAAGCCAGCAGGTATGCGGGGTGGTATGCCAGGCGGAATGGGCGGAATGGACTACTAGGTGAAATTAGAAATTCTAAATTATAAATTATAAATTAGCATTTCGTTGAAAGTTAAAACCCTGTCTCTTATGGAGACAGGGTTTTTTTGTTTTTGGCGGGTCGAACTCCGCGATTTCTCTGCGTAAAAACTCTGCGCAACTCTGCGTTAAAAAAACGCTATTCAAATAGTAACCAACAGTTAATGCTTAGAAAAAACATGCCAAAAGCTGATGTTGTTAATCTGTTTATAAGCTTTTCGAAAGAACATTTAAAATTACCGCGGTTCTCTGCGCAAAAAACTCTGCGCAACTCTGCGTTAAAAAAACGGTATTCAAATAGTAACCACCAGTTAATGCTTAGAAAAAACATGCTTGCCGGCCAATACCTGTATTATTACTTGATGCTATATTTGCCCTTATATTCCATTAGACATGATTGCATCTCTTTATGACAAATACCTCCTCCACCCTGCTATCTGCACCGATACACGTCAGCTTACACCGGGCTGTATCTTTTTTGCACTGAAGGGAGATAATTTCAATGGAAACCTGTTTGCGGGTAAAGCAATTGCAGCAGGAGCTGCTTATGCTGTGGTGGATGAAAAAGAGGCCGTATTAAATGATCAATGCATTTTTGTGGACGATGTATTGACCACACTTCAACATCTGGCGAATCATCATCGCAAGCAATTAACCATCCCCGTAATTGCATTAACCGGCAGCAATGGCAAAACAACTTCCAAAGAATTAATTGCATCCGTATTAAAAGAAAAATACAACGTTCATTACACCAAAGGAAATCTGAACAATCATATTGGTGTTCCATTAACACTATTACAAATAAATAAAGATCATGAAATAGCAGTGATTGAAATGGGCGCCAATCATCAGAAGGAAATTGAACTGTTATGTAACATCGCCGCTCCTGATATTGGACTCATCACCAATGTTGGCAAAGCACATCTGGAAGGCTTCGGTGGCTTTGAAGGCGTGAAGAAAGGGAAAGGGGAAATGTATCAATATATAAAACACCACCACGGACAACTGTTTGTGAATGCTGATAATGCTCACCTGCTTTCTATGCTTGGTAACTATGATAAAGTAACGTGGTATGGTTCCACTTCCGGAGATGTAAGAGGTGCTGTTTCGGGTGAATCGGAGTTTTTAAATGTTACGATCAATCATCCATTCCAATTAAACATTCAAACCAATGTCACCGGAAGTTACAATCTGGAAAATGTATTAGCCGCTGTTGCTATTGGCAATTATTTTAAGATTGCTACGGATGCCATAAAAAAAGGTATAGAGACTTACTTTCCCTCCAACCAACGATCACAGGTCATACGAAAAGGAAATGGCATTACAGTGGTCCTGGATGCTTATAATGCAAACCCTTCGAGCATGAATGCTGCTATTGAAAATTTCGATAAATCATTCAGCGGAGATAAAATAATTGCGCTGGGTGATATGCTGGAGTTAGGTGAGGAAAGTGAGATGGAACATTTATCCATTGCAGAAAAACTATCTCATCTAAAAACAAAATGCACCCTATTGGTGGGCCCGAATTTTAAAACAGCAGCGCATAAATACTCCCTTCAACATTTTATGGATTCTGCAAGCGCAGCCCAATGGCTAAAAGAAATGCATCCTGCCGATTGTACCGTATTAATTAAAGGCTCACGAGGGATTAGGATGGAGGTGTTGAATGAAGTGTTGTGAGAGGATTACTATTTAAGCCACAAAGTCTGCAACGCTAATTCGGCGCATAAGACATGCGCCGGATTAATGGGTTTGAAATGGTGTCACGCGCTGCAAGCGCGCGCCCAATGTCATTAAGTTAAGGGTGTATCGTCCTGAAAAAAGTTTACGGTTTTTGAGTTTATAAATATAGTTTAATTAAAGTTAAATTTGTTCGTCCTAAAATAGATTTACAGTTTCAGGTCTTTTTCGGTAATATGTTCTCCATAGTTTTTCTGGTTTTATATTTTTAGAGTGGATGATTTCAGGAGTAAGGTATCCATTGCTCATATGAGGACGCTCATTGTTATAAAGTTCAATGGCCTGTTTTAAAGCAATCTTTGCCTGGCTAAGATTCCTTAATTTGTAACTGCACAGGTATTCATTTTTTATTATTCCATTTACTCTTTCAGCAATAGCATTATCCAATGGATCACCTGTTTCTGTCATACTGATTTTTATCTCATATTGATTTAATAATGAAACATATTCTTGTGAGCAGTATTGAAGACCTCTGTCGGAATGATGATATAAACCTGGCAATGATGTGTTGAATAATGACAAAGCCATTCTTAATGCATGGGTGGTTTCTACAGCATATAGAGTATCTGCAACATGATAGCCTACCACTTTATGAGAGTACGCATCAGTAATAAAACTTATATATAAATACTTGTTATTTACCTTCCAGTATGTAATATCACTGACCCAAAGCTGATTGATGGTTTGAGGAATAAAGTTTTTTATCAGATTCGGATATTTTCGCAACCAATGAAAAGAGTTGGTCGTTCTTACACTGTGTTTTTTTCTTCGAACCAACATTCCATTTGCTGCTAGCAAATCGAATAATGCATCTCTTCCCATTTTTATTTGGTGTTCCAGTAAGAACGGTTGTATTAGCTCATAGAGTTTTCTCGTTCCCATAAAGCGATGGTTGCTTCTAATTCTGGCCACTTCCTTAATTACTAATTCCTGTTCCGTGGTTACCGTTTCGGTGTACCACAAGTGTTGATAATAGGCTTGTCTGGTAATACCAAGTAATCGACAAATCCGGGTTAACCCTAACCCACTATGATAGTCTTTCATTTCAAGAATTACTTGGTGTTGGACTTTTTTCGAACGTTAATTTTCAGCTCTTTCTCTGCTAAATGGATCATTCTGAGATAAGCTTCTGCTAACAACTTCGCATCTTCCAGTTCTTCCTTTAGCTGCTTGATTGTTGCATTTACTTCTTTGGTTGATTTAATTGGCTTAGGCATGATATGCGAAGGTACAATAGCCGACTTACTAAAATTCGGATAACCCAGCGCTTTTAACCAATAATCTAATCTACTATGCCCGATTTTGTATTTTCGTTCAACCTCACGACGACAAAGTGTCCCGGTCAAAAAATCGTTGCACACATGCCTCTTAAATTCTTCACTATACTGGCTCTGCCATTTTGATGAATACTGTTTAGAATATCTCTCCATTTTAGGTTGCTTTTGTGTAAACCTATTTCAGGACAAGACACAATGTTAATCTCTTAACTTAATGACATTGAGCGCGCGCCAGTGGGGGGCACCTGGCGCTGTTGATAAACCATTTTTTCTTTTGCCATTTTTTAGATCGTTTTTTGGTCAACCTATTTCAGGCACGCACAGATACTTGATACTTGATACTTGATACTATTTTTTCAAGGCATAAGTTTGCTACGCCAAGCCGGCGCACAAGACGGAATGTTAATTGTTAGCAGCAGTGCCTTATTTTCAATATATTTGCCTTATGAAAGCTGTTGTAATAAGACCCAAAACCGCTACCGAGTTTAAATTCGTGAACGAATTGTTGAAAAAACTTGGCATTTCTTCGGCAACGATGTCAAAGGAAGAATTAGAAGATATTGGACTATCTAAACTTCTAAAGTCAGTCGACAAAACAAAAAAGGCAAGTAAGGAAAGCGTACTGCATAAGCTCAATCCCAGATGAAAATTGAGTTTCTAAGCAAATTTTCGAGCGACTTAGATTCCATTTCTCAGCAAACGGTCAAGTCAAGTCTCCTAAAAGTAATTAAACAAATTGAAAAGGCTGAAACGATCGGCGAGATTCCCAAAATTAAAAAATTAGTCGGCCATAAATCAGCGTTCAGGATACGCATTGGCGATTATCGTGTCGGATTTTTTTATGAAGACCGGAAAATAATTTTTGCCAGGATTATTCACAGAAAGGATATATATAAATTATTTCCGTAACTTTCTAGGTATGGCCGCTGTCATCAGTACTCGGCTTCGCGCGTTAATAGTTATTGGTTATTAGTTATTGGTTATCACGAGGCTTCGTGAGTTAATGATTAAATTATTTCCAATAAGCCAAAAGCACATTTTCACTTAGTCACTTAATCATCTTCCCGGAGCGGCGTGGACCTTTAGTTTGTAAAATAATATTAATAAGCTACCTTTTATTTGTTGTAAATGGGGGTTTGCAAAGGGGGAGTTAATAACTCTTAAATTTGTTAATAAAGTTAACGCCGGCAAAGGCGACTTATGGCGTGGACCAGGTTAATGACCTATTCGGCGATTCAATCCTTTGCCGGTTCTTTGAACAAGCTTCAAATAGAAATTTGGGGGAGACCCATTAGCAAGGTTTTGAAAGTGTTCAAAGGCGTTAACTAATAGGTAAAGGTATAAATTTAAAAACTCATGACAATGGAATTAAATCACTTCATCGGTATTGATGTATCAAAGGGAACTTTGGATTTCTGCATTAGAAATCAGCAAGCAATTCTTGAAAGCATTACCTGCGAAAACAACAAAAAAAGTATTAACGCTATCATTAAAAAGCTTCGAAAATTACCAGACTTTACGGTGAATCAATCCGTATTCTGTATGGAGCATACAGGTATTTACAATCAGCATTTATTGGATTGCTTATTTTCTATTAAGGCTAAAATATGGGTGGAGAGTGCGATAAAAATTAAGCAATCGCAGGGTATGCTTAGAGGAAAAAATGATCAGGTAGATGCACAGCGCATTGCCCAGTATGCCTATACACACAGAGCAGAAATAAAATTATGGGAGCCTCAAAGAGAAGCCATTCTCCAGCTTAAAAACCTCATTACGCTTCGCGAGCGCTTAGTAAACGGCATGAAGCAATTAAGCACTCCGCTGAAAGAAAGCAGTGAGTTTCAACCTGCCAAAGTTAGCCGGGTAGAGAAGAAATTATTTAAGGGAACTTTATCTGCCATGGAGAAAGACCTGAAAGGGGTGGAGAAAATGATCAAGGATTTAATAGACAAAGATCCTCATCTTAAGGAATTATTTAAACTCATTACCTCTGTGGATGGTGTAGGCCCGGTGATTGCAATTAATATCATTACTACTACTAATGAATTTAAATCAATCGATGATCCTCAAAAATTTGCCTGTTACTCCGGTGTAGCCCCATTCGAACACAGATCAGGTTCCAGCATTCGGGGAAGAACCAGAGTGTCCCACCTGGCGAATAAAAAAATCAAGACACTACTTCATCTGGCTGCAATGGCAACTGTTCATATGAAAGGAGAGCTACAGGATTACTATCATCGTAAAGTTCAGGAAGGCAAGAATAAGATGAGTGCAATCAATGCAATACGCAATAAAATTATCCGTAGAATCTTCGCAGTTGTTAAAAGAGGGACTCCGTTTGAAAAAAAATATCAGTTATCGCTTGCATAATACCATAGAAATCGCCATATGGCATTTTGAAAACATTCAGGCGAAGACGACTGAACGAGACGGCTCTGGTTATTCGTTTTTTTTGTACTAGATACTTGATACTAGATACTATTTTTTTCAATGCGTAAGTATGCAACGCTAAGCCGGCGCATAAGGCTTGCGCCAAAGAAGGATGAGGAAATTTCGAATCAAGGATGGGTCAGATCAACATATTTTATAGCATTATCAAACAGTACCGGATTTTTACTCCATGTTTCAACACTGTTTCGATGGTGAATTACCAAATAGTAGGATTGATGTCTTGAATGTGAAAATGTAAAAATTCCGTTTCCATAAATATCAACCGGTGCATTTTTTGCTTCAATAAAATCGTAAGGAGGAAGGGCTCCATGCAATTCTATAGTAATTGTATCGCAGAATAATGGGTAATTTATAGGATCAATAGCCGCAATCATGCTGTTACCTCCAGTATAAAGGCCTTCAATTAACATTTTGAGACTCAATGATGAGGGACAGAGTTCATCACTTAAACCATTGCAGTTATCATCAATTGTATTGCACAGCTCCACTGCACCCGGATGTACATTTATTACAAGATCATCACAATCACCACTAACTGGAGCTTCATTTAAATCTGTGCAAACCAGATTGACAGATACTATCGTTACACTTGTTCCGTAATTATCATTATCAAGATCGGTGTAACACAGTTCATGATTATCACAATCCTGATCAATACCATCACCGGGTATTTCTGTCGCACCCGGGTTTATAAATGGGTTGATGGCATTACAATCCCCGTTTAAATAAGCTTCATTCATATCTGTGCAAACTAAATTGGCAGATACAATAGTTACGCTTGTTCCGTAATTATCATCATCTGTGTCAAGATAACAAAGTTCCTGGGTATCGCAATTCTGATCAATACCATCACCAGGTATTTCGGTTGCTCCAGGATTGATCGGTGCATAATTATCATTACAGTCACCTGCCAGGGCAGCAAAATTGAACGGTTGTGTACATGCCCCCTGTGTAACCGAGGTTTTGCCGTAGCCATCTCCATCATTATCCTCATACCAAACTGGTACTACATTTGTTATTTCTATAGTATCACTGGCACTGCATCCCGCAGCAGAAGTGATGGTCCAACTGAACGAATTAATTCCATTTGACATTCCACTTACTGTTGCATTGGCAGTGTTGGGGTTAGGAGTAAATGTTCCGCTACCGCTTAATACCGACCATGTTCCGGCACCTCCAACCGGAATACTTCCTCCTGCAAGGCTAAATGATCCGCAAGTTGTTGCGTCACCACCGGCATTTGAAAATGTACATTGCCCTATTCCAATAAAACTACCGTCAACCGAAGTTAAATCAGTGATTTGTGCAGGTGATAAATTGATGATAGAAGTAAGTTCTGAGGAAGCTAAATTTCCTCCAATACTGGTATAGGAAAATGCTGCATTATTTAATGAGTAACCAATTTTAGAAGAACTTGTGATTGCAGGGGAAGGAGTTGTCGGAGCAATTGAAATACTTCCTATTGAGGTAATATTATTTACACCATCAATTTTCTTAAGTGCCCAATACCTGTCACGCATTACAGGATACAATGTAACCCCATCGGCAGTTCCTGCAGGTGTAGTTTCAAAACAGCCGATTTGTATTCTGTTATTAGTGCCGGAAGAATAATTTATGTTGTGTATTGTTATGGGTTGGTATTGACTATTTCCGATTGGGTAAAAAAGAGTTTTAATACCGCTACCCGATTTTACAACTAAATTTCCTATTACATATGAATTTGAATTACCTGCTGAAGTACCTGTATCTGAACAGGAGAGATTATAGGTTCCCGTAATTATTTTGCCATTAGTTAAGTTCAGTTTTAGAACATCAACAAAACCGTTAAGCAGTAAGTTATTAGCAGATTTATTAATTACTAATTTGCCAATAAAATTCATAGCAGCGGGAATAAAGCAACCTGCTGCACTGCCATTAAATGTTATCGTACTTTTATAAGTAGTTGTTATTTGTGAAGTACTAAAAACAGGATAATAAATTGGATTACCATTAAAGTTAACAGTACTCGAATCTATAACAAAATGTCCACTCGCTAAATTTAAAGTTCCGTTGATTGTGAGATTTGGACTTGTTAAATCTAAAAATATTGTTTCCCCATAAATATTAAAAATATTAACTGTTAAATTATTTATGGTATCGTTAGGGAGGTCTGCCGTTTGAATATCGTAAGTATTAAATAGTGGAGAAATA
>JANOBN010000572.1:0-2524 GCA_031411675.1 Bacteroidota bacterium
GCTGATTATGGATTTATAGCTTTGGCCACCATTTTTCAGACCTATCTTTCTTTTTTCATTTCAAGTGGAATTGATTCCGGGTTCTCCCGTTTCTATTTTAAATACTATAAAAAACCAAAGCTGACCAATGCATTATTTTCAACCACCATAATTGCTATGCTATCTATGGCTGTTGTGGCATTGTTAATCTTCAATGTAACGGGGGATTTTATCTTTAAACAATTTTTTGCAGATGACGTTTTTAAATTCAGCGACTATGGAAATATAATTTTTATAAATTCCTTGTTCACGCTTATTTATACTATCTACGCACAATTTTACCGTGACAGAGAGAATATAAGATCATTTACACTTCTTGCATTAAGTTATTTTGTTTTCGTTACTGCAGGATCCTTAATGGGTCTGTTTTATATGGGTGGAGCCAGAGGAGTTTTATCAGGAAGAACTGCCGGCACTTTGCTGACAGCAGTGATTTTCATGATTGCATTTTATTCTAAAAACCGCTTTTACTTTAAATGGTCCTATGCAAAGGAGATGTATTTCTTTGGTTACCCTATGTTGTTTTACGGCTTACTTTCTACAAGTTTTGAAAGCATTGACCGGTTTTTAATTAATCATTATGAGTCGCTTTCAAGAGTCGGAGAATACAATCTGGCTATTGTAGTTGTTTCAGTAATTGGAATAATTATTAATTCATTAAACTCTGCGCTGGGCCCATCTATACTTAGAAACCTAAGCGACGCATATGAAAAAAGCGGCAACCGGATTACTTCTGTTTATAGATTAATGCTGGGAGCAACACTGATATTTTCAACGTTGTGCATTGCTTTGGCAGCTCCGGTAATTCATTTATTGATTAATCAAAGTTATCAGGGAAGTATTATTTATATCCCTGCACTTGCAATGGCTTTTGTTTTCAGAGTTTACTACATATTTTATTCAAACCCATTATTCTTTAATTATAAAACAGGCTCATTACCTGTAATCAATCTTATTTCTGTGGTTATAGGCTTGTTAACCGGAATTGTATTTATTAAGCTCTGGGGAATGGCCGGTGTTTGCGCAGCAGTTTTTTCTATAAAGGCAACACAGGCTTTAATGGCTTATATATTTATTAAAAAGGCCGGATTTTATCAAAGCAATCATTACAATTTTAAGAGTTTAAACAGATTGTTCATTCTGTTAAGCATCATTGTAACTGCAATTATGATAATTCAGGAGGTTAGCGGAGATTCCAATTCATTAATAAACCTCATACCATTTATACTTACGGCAAGTTATCTTACCCGGCTATATTTCAAGGGCTATTTTGAAGTGGAAGCTAAATCAATTAATGTTTCATCAGCTTCCTGACTTTAACAACATCATTGTTTTCCAGTGAAATTGCATATAAACCTTTTGACCAGGATGAAGTGTTTATGGATATGCTATGAAAGCCTTTCTCCAATGATTCCGATTCTTCATTTAAAATAATTTTGCCGGAAGGGTCATATGTTTTCAATTTGACGAATCCTTTTTGTTTAAGGTTGAATTTAATTACCGCTTGTTCTGAGGACGGATTTGGAGAGATATCCAAAATTTCGAATTCCGTTTCAATACTTTTGCAAAGGTAATTGTCCGAAGTGTTTACATCATCAAAACCATTTGGCTGCGATGCTTCAACACATAAATACGATGGCGGATTATTTTCGCTGATTTTTATTCTGGAACTGAATGTGTAAGTTTTAGCGGATGATGCCAACGGCAAGTACAATGGCACAAACTCGTTCAGTGTATTAACTCCATCAAGGGAAACCGTTAATTGGAAATTGTTGATGTCGATATTGCCGGCATTAAACACAACAGCGGATACTTCCAGATAATTTCCAACTGTTTTTGAGTTTACATCCAGTACAGCAATATCAGGTTTAGGTATTATAACAGGATGTAAAAGAGTAGTTGTATCAGTGCATCCGTTATCCTTTAGTGTAATTAATGTAACACTATACATTGCAGTATCCTGATAAATATGAGAAACAATACTGTCAGAAGAACCGGTATTGCCATCGCCATACAACCATACATAATCATCTGCAAAAAGTGAAGTGCTGATAAAATTTACTGCTTCTCCGGGCGCACTTATTAAAGGAGTCATGTTAAATTGAGCTACGGGTGAGATGTTTACATTTATATATTTAGTTAAGGTATCCCTGCAGCCGGCATTTGTATTAACAACCAATTGAACAGGTACGAGACCTGAAACGTTAGTGCTAAAGGATGGATTTTGCAAAGTAGATGTATCAGTTGATCCAAATAGCCAACTCCATGCAAGTATTTGGCCCTGAGTTACAGAACTGGAATCATTGAAATTAATTTTGCCATTTGTGCAGGCTAAAGAATTGGTGAAGCTTGCCGAAGGGGATGCATTTATTAAAGCAGGTAAAGAAACACTACCCTTGCAACCTTTATTGTCCTGAACCTGCAATGTTACTATGGGTGATCCTGCAGTTGTGTATTTATGACATGGCGCCGGAATATTACTTAA
>JANOBN010000573.1:0-2166 GCA_031411675.1 Bacteroidota bacterium
TCTTTTATTAATTCCAGTGCAGCAATATCCATCCCGTGTTTATTGGAACGAAATAATTGAAAAGCTGCAATCCCTATATTCATAATTTTAATCCGGCAATTAAGCTGACATTTTCTTTTGCATCATGCTACGATAGATGTCCTCATTATTAGCTACCATCGTTTTTAAATCGAATGTTTTTTTTGCTGTTTGATAAGCCCGCTCTCCAAATGACTGTCCCAGCTCGGGATTAAAGTGCAATCGTAAAATCGCTAATGCCAATTGTTCATGATCTCTGCAGGGTACCAATAAACCGTTAAAATCATTTTTTATGGCCTCTCTGGTACCATCAACAGGTGTTGCCACTATTGTTTTGCGCATTGCCATGGCTTCCAGTACACCAATCGGCAAGCCTTCCCATAAAGAAGGTAAACAATATATATCAATAGCTCTTAACACTTCCGGGATATCCTGTCGGAACGGATGAAAGCGAATAAGATCCATAACATCTAATTCTTTGGCTAACTCTATGGAAGCATCTTTAAGATCTCCATCACCAACAAATACAAATTGGATGTCCTTACATAGTTTTTTTACATAGGCAACAGCCCGAATCATGGTAAAGGGATCTTTTTGTGCTGTCATTCGCACTATAAATCCTACAGTCGTTTTACCGGGAACAATTCCTAGTTCATTTCTGATATCTTTTAACGGACGATTAGGATTAAACCGCATCAAATCCACACCATAGTTCACTACCTTACTACGCTGCATATTTAATCTGCTGATTCCATCTTTTTGATTGCTGTTTGACACACTGATAGTGAGATCAACATTGCCGGTAAGAAACTTTTCCGACAACTCTCTCACTTTTTTAACAGGGAAGTTCTGGTCCGGATGAAATGACCAGCCATGAACAGTATATATAATTGGTAGCCCAAGAGACTTGGCAGGGAACAAAGTGTTGCTTAGCGCCCGTGTTCCGTGTGCATGAAGAATATCAATATTTTCTGATTTTAAGATAGACTGTACATTATTGAAAGTTGCCAGATTAAATGGTTTCAGAGTTTCAACCACATAGGCGTTTATTTTTTCTTTACGTAACCTCTCCACCATAGGTCCATCGGTAAAGGAAAGTACCACCGGCTCAAACTCTGCACGGTTGATATTGCATACCAGGTCCAAAACGTGTGATTCACCACCACCAATCTGACCTTGTCTGATAGTTTCAAGAATTTTAATTTTGTTATTCTTCATCATAATATTCAGGTATTAAGCGGCCTTTTCAAAATTGGCCGTATGCGGTGTGTGTATAAATTTTTTATTCGCTCCTTTTAATTTAAATAATGCAAGCAACATGAGTAGAAAACTATGTGGTAAGGAGCTAAGTGCTTTTAAAGTCTGAAAGTTGTAGTAGGAACGGGGTATGGCAATAAGTAATGCTGTAAAATAAAGTATACTCAGGGAGGCCCACTGAGTAAAGCCAATCATCAAAGTGTCAGGGGTAAACCATGACAATGCTGTAACGATAATCAGAAATCCCATTAGCAAGACTTTTGGTACCATGGCATAGTGGGCTACTTTGTTGGCATAATCTGTTTTTCCGAAGAGAAGACATAATGATCCTTTTACAAAATACTTTCGGAGATAAACAAGTTGTGCCGATATCCAACGTGTACGTTGATTGGCAAATACCTGTGGCTGTTGTACCTTTTCATCAAGCACATAAGCGTCTTCCAGATATATAATCCGATGATTATCTTCAATAAGTTTTAATTCCAGCTCTTTATCAAATCCACCAACTGCTTTTATCTCCGCCATAACCTGCTTAAGATATAAATAGGAAACAGCCATGCCCGAACCAATTATTGATGCAGAGAAGCCTAATGCCTGTTGCCCTTTCCGGAAAATGTGATTGTTAATTTCTTCACTGATACCATCGAGTATTGCAAAATGCGTATTCAGATTTTTTGCAATTCGGTGTCCCTGCACGGCATAACATCCATTGGCAAAAGCAATGTTTATTTTCGAAAGAAAATCCGGTTTCATCAGGTTATCAGCATCCAGCACAACAGCAATGTCATAATTTCTTGTTAAAGTATCGAATGCAGCATTCAAGGCTTTTGCTTTAGTACTCTGATCAAAATTCACATGAACCAGCTGTATAGGAAGTTTTTTCAATTTTTC
>JANOBN010000574.1:0-2820 GCA_031411675.1 Bacteroidota bacterium
ATTTTATGTATTTACCATGAAAGGGCCGGATGATAAAATTTTAGATGGACTTCCGGGGATAAAAGTAATAAGGATGCCAAAAGTACCCTATCCCGTTGCAGAACAAATCGTCTTGCCTTTTCTTACGCACTATTACGGCATCAGCTTGTTGCACTGCACTTCCAATACTGCACCCATATTGGACCGCGGACCCATAGTAACAACTTTACACGATGTAATTTTTCTCGAATACAATTTGAGTTGTTATCGTTCCATGTATCATAAAATGGCTAATCTTTATCGAAAAATTATTGTCCCGAAAGCTATTAAGCAGTCCAGCCGGGTAATTACTGTTTCCAATACAGAAGTACAGAATATTGTTGCTGTTATCAAGGGCGTTGAATCAAAAATTTCCGTTATACCCAATGCCATTGCACGTCATTTTTATGCAGACAAAGAAACTGATCCGGACCCTCAAATTGTTTTACCGGAACGTTACATTTTTTTTCACGGTAATACTGATCCAAAAAAAAACCTGGATGGCGTTTTGAAAGCATTTGCCTTTCTGGTTGATACAAAAAAAACAGATTACCAGTTGTTACTTTCAGAAATTGACAGTAAGAAATTAAATCATACATTACAACGGCTTAATTTAATACATATCAGCTCCCACATTATTCCGGCAGGTTACATTCATAACAGTCGTCTGCCTGCAGTGTACCGAAATGCACTTGCTTTTCTTTACCCTGGCATCAGAGAAAGCTTTGGTTTGCCCATAATAGAAGCTATGGCATGTGGAACAATTGTTATTACCAGTAATATTTCCGCACTGCCGGAAACCGCAGGTGATGCAGCATTATATATAAATCCTTTAGATTTCATTCAATTGGCCAATGCTATTGACACCGCTGTTCATGATAATGTACTGAGACAATATCTTATTAAAAAAGGGAAAATTCAAGCACAACGCTATAACCGGGAACAAACTGCACAAGCCACACTTCAGGTTTATGAATCGGTTCTAAACAGAAAAATGTTTAAAGCTAATATGAAAGAAAAAGCTGTTGTTGAAATTGTTTAATCAAATACTTACTAATTAATTTTTTCATTGCCCGGAAAATATGTTTTGCTAATAGTTATTAGTTATTGGTGTTTGCAAAGTAAATAGCTCAGTAGCAAAAAATCAGTCATTAAATCACAAAAATAATAATAATTGCAGTTCGGACATTCTTACCAACCGGGAAAAGAAGTTTTAGCTTCTATTTGTCTTTTCATTTGATGTAGTTACAAACTACAAATTCACTTCTATCCTTGTTGTTAATTTTTTAATAAAAAAGCGTAGTGCAAACTACGCTTAGAGATGGGTTAATTTTTATGTACTATTTTTTCATTAGCCCGATACTCGATACTCAATACTAATTTAATCATTCCTCCTTACGCACCCATGCCGTATTAAATCCACTAGCAAGAGCGGAAGGCATAAAATCAGCCATCTTGTTATCCAGTACGGATAAAAGTTTTACATAACGGGTAAGCAAACTATATGGAAATACTTTCTCAAAACTGTTAGAATGTCGGAATTTCAATAACTCAAATCCTTGCTCTTTAATTAAGGAAGAGATTGCATTTCGTGTGAAAAACTGAACATGAGATAAATCCTCCGATGCACTTTGAACTGTTGTATTAGTATAGCCTAACAATTTTTTAGAATTATCAATGAATTTACCCATTCTCGTGTTCGTCATAGCCAAAACCGGACGTGTTACTAACAGCTCACGAGGGCCTATACCATTGGGAACAGTTGCAATTAACACGCCTCCCGGTTTTAAAATTCTTGCAATAGTCTTAACCAATAACCCTGGATGATGTAAATGCTCCAGTACTTCACTGCAAATTATAGCATCATAATGTTCATCGGTGGTTACTTCTTCAGCGTTACGCACTTCAAATTTCACATTAGCTTGTTTGTTTCTCGATTGGGCATAATTAATTGCTTTATTGCTGAAATCGATGCCAATCACTTCATATCCTAAGCTTCCTATTCCGCAGGCAATATTTCCGTTTCCGCAACCAATGTCAAGTATACGGGCACCCGGCTTGCAATAAGTTTGTATTATATCTGCAATAAAGTTCAGCCTTTTAATATCAACTACTTCTTTAAATTCTGTGTGGGCTGCTACATTAACTCTGTTTTTCATAATCTGTGGATATGTGCTTTTTTGTTTTTTCGTAGTTAATTGTTCAATTTCTGGCATTTCTAAATATATAATTTTGATTTTCTTTTAGCTTTATTGCATTGTTTAACAACTTACCTATGGCATTCACATTATTTTCCCAGGTATGTTGTAAAGCAAACATTCTTCGTTCTTTTTCTTTTGACTCGTTATTATCGCTGAGTGCTTTCTCTATAAGCATGATGTATTCATCTGCTGTTGATCCCAAATAAGTTTGATCTTTGAAGTAACTCATAAAAGGAGTACTGGTTGCCACAACAGGTTTTCCCATTGCCAAATATTCATCTATCTTCCTTGGATAATTTCCCATTGTAATTTCATTCACCAATTGTGGATTAAATGCAACATCAAATCCCTTTATATATTGGGGAAGTTCATCGGGGTTCTTGTATCCGGTGAAATGTACATTATTCAATTGATGCAACCGGCTTTTTTTAAAGTCATCATCTTCAGGTCCTACAAGCACAAACTGACAATTCTTCAAGGCAGACGCAACCTTTTCCATTAATGGAATGTTGAGCCTAAGTGATGTCAGACAACCTGTATAACCTATTACTGGTCCTACAGTTCTGATAGTTTTTAACTCATCGGCAATAGGTGTTGATTT
>JANOBN010000575.1:0-3130 GCA_031411675.1 Bacteroidota bacterium
TGCAGTTGTTTTTGTTGGTGATTGTGAAATAGTATTTACCCGTACATTCTTTTTTACGCCATACTGATAACCAAAACTTCTGGCAATACTTTCCAGCATGGATTTAGCGTCTGCCATATCATTATAATCCGGGAAAACACGCTGAGCGGCAATGTAGGTTAATGCTACCACGCTACCCCACTCATTCATTGCATCCAGTTTCATAGCCGTTTGAAGCACTTTATGCAGAGACATTGCGGAGATATCAATTGTTTTATGATAATATTCATAGTCAATATCTGTATAAAGCTTACCCTTACGAACGTTTGGTGACATACCAATGCTATGCAGTACAAAGTCGATCTTACCGTTCAGTATTTCTGTTGATTTGTTAAATAAATTCTCCAGATCAGGAATAGATGTAGCATCTGCACCTATTACTTCTGCATTACATTTTTTTGCAAGATCATTGATGGCACCCATTCGCATCGCTACCGGGGCATTAGTCAGGGTAAATAAAGCGCCTTCTTCATGACAGCGTTCGGCAACTTTCCAGGCAATGGAATTAGGATCGAGTGCACCGAATATGATTCCCCGTTTTCCTTTCAGCAGATTGTATGACATATCTTTAGATTTAGTTGCAACGAAAGTAATGGAAATTGTTTTAATGCCTTATGATTGGTGAAGAAGTAAAAAAAGCTACATAAATAGTAACCGGCAAACGGTATTACCTGTTATACACTCAAAATATCAAGTAAATCTATTCTGAAAAGCTTACTCGAGTAGTTCCTTAGCATGTTCTATAGCAGCACCGGTTAGTTTTTGTCCGCTTAACATCCTTGCAATTTCCTGTACTCTTTCCTCTTCGGTGAGCTGCCGCATACCTGTCCTGGTGGTTGATTTGGTATCCGTCTTATAAACGATAAAATGTGACGACCCCTTTCCGGCAATCTGTGGCAAATGGGTAATAGCTATAACCTGATGTTGCCTGGCAATCTGCTGCATGATACCTCCTACTCTTGAGGCAACTTCACCGGAGATCCCAGTATCAATTTCATCAAAAATAATGGTGGGTAGTGAAGCCAGCCCTGCCATGATTGATTTTATTGCAAGCATGAGTCGTGATAGTTCTCCACCCGAAGCCACCTTACCCAATTCTTTAAAATCTCCACCTTTATTTGCTGAGAAAAGAAAAGTAATTTTATCAAGACCATCAGGACCTGCTTTGCTGTCTTCCACTGTTTGGTGTTCCACTTTCAATACGGCATTAGGCATTGATAAATCGGAAGTGAGTCCTTTCACTGCCTTTTCTATTTCCGGAATAACTTTGTTTCGCTTTGATGAAATTTCCTTAGCCTGTGAAATCATTAAATTGTAATGAATGTCAAGCTCTGTACGGTTTTTTTCTATTTGCGACTCCAGAGAACCAATTCCTGCAAGTTTTTCGTCTAATTCATCTTGCAGTTTCAATAGTTCTTCAACCGTTGATAAATGATGTTTATGCTGCAACTTATAAATGATATTTAAACGCTCATTTACCAATTCCAATCGTTGCGGATCAAAGCGAACCATGTCTTCCAAACGTTCTGCTTCTGCACTGATATCTTTCAACTCAACAACAGAACTTTTAATACGTGCAGCCAGTTCATCATATTTAGTGTCAAGCGCTGATATCTGACTAATAGCCGTATTAACAGTGGTAAGCTGCTGAATAATATTTTCATCATTACCGGAAAGAAGTCCGGAAACAACTGATAAGTTTTGCTTAATTTCTTCTGCATGGGTAAGCAAACGCAATTCACTTTCCAGCTCTTCCTGTTCCCCGCCATTTAATTTTACGTCAGCCAGTTCATTAAACTGAAACATAAAATAATCAAGATCCGTTTTTGACTGAAGCTCATTTTGTATCAGAACATCCAGTTCCTTTTGTTTTACCAGATATGTTGAATAAGACTTTTTATAGCCTTCCAGTTTTGATTCATTTTTAGCAAAAGCATCTACAACAGAAAGCTGGAACTTGCTATTACCAATAGTTAGTGTTTCATGTTGTGAATGAATATCGACTAAGGTATCAGCCAGTTCTTTTAATACAGCTAAATTAACAGGGGTGTCATTAATGAAAGCACGTGATTTACCTTCCGGTGTTATCTCCCTTCTTAAGCTGGTCTCAACTTCATAGTCGAGCTCGTGTGCCAAAAAGAAACTCTTAAGCGGATAATCTTTTATAAGAAAGGTTCCTTCGATTATACATTTCCTTTTTTTGTCAAGCAGTGATCCTGCATCTGCCCTTTGTCCTAAAATAAGTGATAAAGCTCCCAGAAGTATCGATTTACCTGCACCGGTTTCACCGGTAATAATGGTTAATCCACTGGAAAAATGTATATCAAGTTCATCTATTAAAATGTAATTCTGAACTGATAGTTTTTTTAGCATGACTTGTCACAATTAGAAGAGTTGATCAGCAAAGTTAGTTACTGCCTTCGGTAATTTTTAAATATTTACCGGAATTGGATGGATTTACCAGATCCAGGGTTTCTTTAGCCTGATTGCGGATATCTGCAGGTGCACCGCTAAATATATTCACCACTTCATCAGCCTTTGCATCAAAAATAAACTGCATATATGGCGAAATAGGTTTTTCCGCATGCACTCTTTTCAATCCTTCAATTGCTTCCGCAATTGTTCGTATTCCTTCACTTTTATTCTCCTGCATAACATCCAGGCCTTTGCGATGATAATTATAAAACATAAGACGGATAGGTCGGTAAATAGGATTGTTAATATTCTCACTTATCCAAAAACGGTTTCGCTGATTTGTTTCAAAAGACCGCCATCCCGGCTCAGGGGCATTTTGCATATTGGCTACAATAGTCTGCATCTTTTGAAAATATAAGGATCCTCCAAGTGAAGAGAAACTGTCATAATCCATACCAATTACGAGATTCGCATAATAGGCCATCACAGCAACCAGATTGGGATTTGCTACGCTTTCATTAAATTCTAATGGTTGAAATTCAATATAACGGAAATTAAAATCGTTGTCTTTAATATTTATTGTAGGAGAATTATAGTCCGCCTTAAAAACAGGTCGGCGGGAGGTAATCTGAACCGTTGCTTTAAACTCATCTGTGGTGACACGTTCAGTTATTTC
>JANOBN010000576.1:0-15081 GCA_031411675.1 Bacteroidota bacterium
CAACCCGGGCTGGAATTATATTATAGCCCGGGTTGAGGTCCTGATAAACCATGCCCAAGATTAGCAAGAATATTTTGCTGTGTTAAAGCCTTTTTCCATACTCTGATTTCATCAATGGTTCCATGGAAATAATCTTGCAGACCTGATAAGGTGGAAAGTCCGATAAACAGTAGTCCGGGATTTTGATAGATAGTATCAGTTTTATAAATCGCGGTATCAGAACCTGAAGCTACCAGCACTCCGTCGCGATAAATAAACCGATCTACGCCTCCTGTTTTAATTTTTGAAATGCATGACCACAAATGCCATAACGTATCTGTAAAAATTGCAGGTGCTTTTAAATTATTACTAGAGAATTCAAAGCTGAACCTGTTTGTGGTGGAATCAGTAAATCCAATTCTCATTCCGCGGTTCGGTTTATTGTTACCCTGAGAAATAATAAAGTTGTTAGTTGTATCAACCGGAGTATCCTGACGTTTTGCATATATTTCTATAGTAAATGAAGTGCTATCCGTCAGATTAACAGGATTAGATGTAGAAGCAAAATCATTTAGCCCATCAAAATGTAAAGCGCTATTTTCATCAATCACACCATTACAATTGTCATCAATCAGGTTACATGCTACTTCAACTACGGAAGGGTTAACGGCTATATTATTGTCGTCGCAGTCCCCTGCTATCATAACATATCCCACCGGCTGAGTTGCAGATGACACTGTAACTAATGGGTTGCCATATCCATCACCATCCACATCCCTGAACCAAGTCGGCACTCCATTAAACCCAATGGTTGCCGTAACTGAAGCCGGGCATTTGCTGGTAGTGTCAATAAACGTTAAACTAAACTTTCCGGAAGGAAGACCGGTAACCTGAGTGCCTGAATAACTACCATTTGAAATATTTGCACCCACTGCATCAATTTGGTTGAAACCAGGGAGAGCATTTGATGCAATAGCTAATCTTATTCCGTTAATTGGGAAAGACAAATTAGATTTTTGAGTGAGTATTACGGAATATGGGGTAACTGAATTAGCTAATGGTCTAACAGAATCATTAAAAATCATATACCAGCTATTGTTTAAAGCACTTCTTACATATATCGTATCAATTGCTCCTGAGTTAAATGTCTGGTAAGCGGATACGCTATTAATACTAATTGGCGGAGTTAAACCGAGTTCCAGAAACTCTCTGCCATTATCTGCAGTAACACTCTTCCAAGCGGACAGATTATTGCCATAAGAAGGAAATACATTAGGTATGCCAAGTGCATCTGTTGCGCTACCGGTTCCGGTTGTGGTGCCTGTCTGACTACTAAATCCTATAACACTGTCTGCGTGTTTTTGTTTTGACAATATCTGATAGACCCCGGACCCTCCGGCTATCGTTAAATTAACTGCTCCATTGAAATTCGCACCTGATGCATTTAAGACTCCGGTTACGTTTGTGGTTAAAGGATTGCCTTCATCAATCTGCCCATTACAATTATCATCTTTAAAATTACAGTTAAACTCAGCGATCAATGGGTTGGCCAGACTATCGTTATCGTTACAATCCAATGAAGTTGTTAACCCGCATGCTGCAGTATCACCTCCAAATCCGTCATTATCTAAATCCGCATACAGTAACATCTGATCATTACAATCATCATTATTCAAAACAAATCCCGGATACATCAAATGGTTACAAACCTGGAAACTGGAATCATTGCTGCCGAATCCATCGCCATCTGTATCAATATAAAATGTCCTGATCAGAGTCAGTGTACTGTCATTATCGTTACAATCCAGATTATTATCAACCCCACATGCAACCGGCAAACCGGCTCCGTATTGATCTTTATCATTATCGTTATAAGTTAACAACAGATCATTACAATCATTGTTGTTTGTTGAGTAACCCGGAGGTGGAAGAACTGCACAACTTCTAATCGTGCTGGTTGATCCAAAGCTATCTCCATCGGAATCCAGATAATATATATTAAATGTTATCAGGCTATCTGCATCATTACAATCAGTAGAATCGCTTATACCGCAGGGTATATATACTCCGGCACCAAATCCGTCTCCGTCATTGTCTGCAAAAGAAGGCTCGGCATCATTACAATCAGAGTAATTTACAACAAATCCCGCAGGAGGAGATACTAAACAGGTAGCGATTGAATTTAATGACCCAAATCCATCATGATCCCCGTCAAAATAATATATATATTGAGTAATCAGACTATCAAAATCGTTACAATCTAAAGCATTTAAGGCTCCGCATGCTACAGGAATACTATCAGCACCATAACCATCATTATCTCTATCTGAAAACAACATTGCATAATCATTACAATCGGAACTGTCAGGTACATAACCGAGAGGGGGGCTTATTAAACAGGTCAAAATTGAATTGAGTGAACCAAAGCCATCATTATCTGCATCCTGATAATAAATATATTGTTTGATGGAAGCATTATTGTCGTCACAATCATTTGAATTTAATACTCCGCAAGCAACCGGTAAAACACCCCCATATCCGTCATTATCCGCATCAACATACATTATTTCATAATCATTGCAATCACCATTATTACTAACATAGCCAACCGGGGCTATAGTATCACAAAGAATCAATGCTGTTTGCGATCCAAAACCATCACTATCGTTGTCCAAATAGAAAAAGTGTTGCGTAAAAACAGTTGCATTTGTATCGCTACAATCCAGGTGATTGGTAACACAATCAAACACCAGAGAGTCAATAATCTGATTGGAAACACTATCCTGAAAATAAATAACTACATGAGGAGGAGTTAAAGAACATTCAGAATATATATTTAACGGGTCGCCATAACTGTCGCCATCAACATCGGAGTAATAATCAATAAAAACAGTAAGTAACGGGTTTGCATCATTACAATCATTGCTGTTAACCACAAAACCTGCAGGAGGTGTTAGAGAGCAGGTTACCGTATCATGATTCCGGTCACCGAAAAGATCACCGTCCGTATCCCTATAAAAAGTATATGCCTGAAGTAAAAGCGGGTCATTATCATTACAATCCAGATCATTTAAAACATAACCAGTAAGTGCAGGGTCGCAACTTAATGTATCAATAGCAGCATTACCCAATCCATCATTATCATTATCCCTGTAAAAGGTGTTAGGATAAAATACAGTATTATCATTGTCATTGCAATCAATATTATTAGATATACCACAAGCTACTGTGCTAATTGAACCATACCCATCAGAATCAAAATCAAGGTATAGAACTGCAAAGTCATTGCAATCAGTGCTATCGGTTACATATCCTGATGGCGAAACTGCTGAGCAGAATAAGCCCGGATTAGCAGTATCAATAGCTCCGAAACCATCATGGTCGTTATCAGCATAATATAGTACCAATGCATTAATTACTGCATCACTATCATTACAATCAGTATTGTTAACCGAATACCCTGAAGGAGCCACATTTTCACATAAGGCAATTTTACTTCCTGCACCAAATCCATCAGCATCAGCATCTACATAATAGTAATACTTTGTATGTACAGAGAAATCATTGTCATTACAATCATCAGCATTAGACACATAACCGGAAGAAACAGAACAAACATTTACTGTGTTTAATGAATCACCAAAGCCATCACCATCTGCATCAGCATAAGAAATAAAAGGTGTATCAGTCTGCACGAAAGCAATAGTTGTATCAGAACATCCATTGCCATTAATAAATGTATAAGTGCTAAATCCTGAAGGAGCACTTCCTAAAAGTTGTGTGCCGTTGTAAATGCCTGCAGTACCAATAATACCAACCGCATCAATTTCATTCCTATCAGCTACATCAGGCGAGTTAAGTGCAATTCTTACTCCATTAATATACATTGCATAGTTAACAGGTATTTTAAGTATTCCGGAAACAGGTGGTTGAGCAGTTGCCATGTTGGTATATATATTCATCCACTGACCTGATAAAGCATCTCTGATAAAAACAGTATCTATTGCGCCCCTTGCATATGTTTCATAAATTAAAATTTCGGTAGCAATTTTAGAAGAGGTAAAGCCCAGCTCCAAAAATTCCCGTTGGTTATCCGGCGATGAACTTGCCCATGCAGTTGGCAAATCACCATATGCAGGATAAGTGTTTGGTGCGCCTAAAACATCATTAATGCTCCAGCTGTTAATCCCCGATCCACTTTGTGAGCTGAACGAAATAACCTGGCCCGCCCAAATTGTATCAATCGTAGTATTCACTAAGCCTACTGCATCAGTAATAGATAAGTGTATAACGCCATTTGGTAAATTACCACAGGCATTGGTTGTAGATGCTACATTAACGGAAAAATTATTTCCTTCATCAATCAGGCCATTGCAATTTTCATCAATTCCATTGCAATAGCTTTCCGTATTACCAGGCGAGATCCCTGCATTATTATCATTACAATCATTATTATCAACCACGCCACAGGCAACAGATGTTGGATTTCCATAGCCATCCTTATCTATGTCCTCATAAAGTAATCTTGCATCATCACAATCCGTATTATTATCTGCAGCTCCAGGAGGTGGTTTTGAGGTGCAGCTAAAAACAATAATACCGGAGCCAAAACCATCGCTGTCATTATCCTGATAAAATACTTTAGGTGTATTGACCAGTGAATTTGCATCATTGCAATCCGTACTATCAGGTACATATCCAAATGGTTTTATACATGCACGGAGTGTATCATTTCTGTTTCCATAACTGTCGTTGTCTGCATCTCTGTACCAAAGCGGAGGATTAACAGTTATTGTTTGTGTACAATTTACTGCTCCACTAATTGTAGTAGCAGTCCAGACTACTGAGGTGGTGCCGGCAGGATAAACAGCGGTAGCATTAGCAGTATTATTAAAATTATTTTTTATTTGAACCAATGCTGAATTAGCTGTCCAGTTGGAAGTTTTACCACTTAAAGAAAAATTACTTAAAGCTCCATTAGCGGCACTTGTAGAATTATCTTTCATTACGGTACCTGTGCCATCATTAAGTCTATAATAACGAACCAATCCGGGTTCAGAGCCACTTAAGGCATTGCCTCTGTTATTCTGTATTTCCGTTAGTGTTCTGGCAGTATTCCAAACTCTTACTTCATCAATTTCTCCTTCAAAACGTTCACCATTAAATGTAGACCCAGGTCGACCAACTGTAAACAAGTGGTTTGAGTTATAAAGTAAGGGCGCAGTATTTGGCATCGAGAGTGATACAATCAGTGCGCCATTTATATATATTTTACAGTTTCCCGGAGTAATTACATAAGCAACGTGATACCATGTACCGGCAACATAATTAAAGTTGGCGTCAGCAGCAGTTGTCAGCCATGAAGATCCTGTTCCGATATCACCATGAATTTTATTCCCTCCCTGAAATTTAAAATCAAAACTAAATTCACCGGGCCCTCTACTGCCTATAACTGTCATCGCTTTAGTAGGATGTGCCGGTTTAGCCCAAGCTTCAACGGTGAAGGTTCCGGATAATGTGTTGGCACTATTTACAGAAGCATAATCATTTACGCCATCGAATGCCAGAGTTCCCGGAGCACCGTATAAACAGCTGGCTCCATAGGTAGGTGGTGGTATTGTTATGGTATCAGTGCAATGACCTGAAGCAACATTATTAATAATGTTTGCAGGGCAATTTATTGAGAGTGGGGCGCTGCCAAATATTAAAGCATTGCTATCATCGCAATCCGTGCTATCGAATACGTATCCTAATGGTTGGCAAAAACTATTTAAAGTTGACAAAGGATTTCCAAATCCATCGCCATCCTGATCTTTGTAAAATGTTCGTGTTATTCCTGTAGCCCAGTTAGAGGTTGCTCCGTTTAATGCAAAATTGGTTAATGTACCTGTTCTGTTATTTCCACTTATATCGGTTAACGTATTTAAGCCAGTATTGGATGCACCGGCAACACCCTGATCAAATTTATAATAAGCCGTCAATCCTGTTTGTGGTCCAAAAAAATCCTGATACATTGAATTTTGTATTTCTGCCTGTGTGCGCGCGACGGTCCATACTCTGGCTTCGTCAATTCTACCTGTAAATAAACTATCCTGAGTAAATTGTGATTTCCCGAGCCAGTTATTGGTAGTTGCACCTACATTTACCGGATGTATGGTCACTGCATTATTAGTTACAACAAGAGCACCATTAACATATAATTTTCCTGTATTACCACTTAATGTAAAAGCAAGATGTGTCCAGGCATTTAATGGTATTGCGGCAGGTGCATCAAGCGTTTGCTCTGCAAGTGATGTACTTTTAATACCCACTCTCGGCTTCATACTCACACCATTGCTGGCAGCCAGCATTACATAATTTAAATTAGTTGTACCGAAATCAAAAACCCGGTACCACGTTTTAGTTGCAGTTGGAAAAACCCATGCCTCCATGGTAAAATCGTTTGCTGATGTTAATCCGGTTGAAGCCAATGAAACAAAATCATTGTTACCATCAAAACTTAAACTATTATTTTCATCAATTTGTCCGTTGCAATTATCATCAATAAAATTTCCACAGATTTCGATTGCTCCGGGTTTTATTGCTGCATTATTATCATCACAATCGCCGAAGGTTAATATATATCCTGCAGGAGTGCAGAAGCTGTTAAGGATATTTGAGCTGGAACCAACGCCATCACCATCAGCATCACGATACCATGCACGTGTAATTCCGGACACCCAATTGGACGTTGCACCGGTTAAACCAAAATTTGTTAGAGTTCCGGGATGTGCATTGCCGGTTACATCGGTTAATTCCGTAATCCCGTTATTATTTCCGTTAGCGGTGCCCTTATCAAAATTATAATATGCAACAAGGTTTGCCTGTGAAGTCGGAATATAATTATTCCTTGAATTCTGAATATCTGTCTGGCTTCTTGCAACATTCCAGAATCTTACTTCATCAATCTTTCCATTGAAAAAGTAAGCGGGAGCAATGGGGTTTACGAACTCGTTTCCACCTGCACCTATATAGGTTGGCCATACACCATTTGGTAAATAGGAAATGTTTTGCGTGCCGGGTAACAATACACCATTAAGATAAATTCTTTTTACAGAGCCATCATAAGTAATAGCCACATGTGTCCATTGATTTGGCACCACATTAGTATTTGATGAAAGAACATACCAGCCACCGGCCGGGCCGCCAGTTGTTCCATTTCCTGTCCAAAATTCCCATTGGCCGGCACCATTAATATAAAGCATGTAGCCCTTTAAATTAGTAGCTCCGGTTGCATCACGATTCGAAATTACTACTACACCATTATAATTACCCTGAGGATATATCCATGCTTCAACACTAAAGGTACTGGTGTTGAAAGCAGCACTATAAGGTACTCTTATATAGTCATTAGCCCCATCCAATTGCAAGGCATTAAAGTCATCAGCAATACCATTACAATTCTCATCCACATTATTACAAACGATTTCATTGGCTGCAAAATTTATTTGTGAATTGCCGTCATTACAATCAAGTGCATTTGACACATATCCGGCCGGCTGAGTACAAAAAGCAAACTGGGTGTTTGAAGAAGAATAACTGATATCATCAATTCCAATGTAATCAGAATTAGCACCGGCAGGTCCACCATTCGGTACATAATAACGAAAAGCAAGACGACCTTGAACGGCAGTAGGGTATCCTGAAATATTAATAGTGTAAGGTGTCCAAGAAGTTGGATATCCTGCTGACGTTAAATTAGGATTAATATCCAACAACAGTTGATTAAAATCACCGGTGGATGTTGCTGTTGTTCCAACATTACTACTATTTCCCTTTGTGCTTAACCATACTTGTAACCGGTCAGGATAGGCTGTTGATCTAGCTCTGGTTTTAAATGAAAGTACAGAACCATCTTTTATATCTTCAACCGGTAATATGAGCCAATTACTAATAGTCGCTACTGAGGATCCCGAATTATAATCCACTGTAAAATAAGAATCGGCAGGTGGTGAATTAGCACTATAAACGGATGAGTTGCCCTGCGACCAGCTATTCACACCAATAGGGCTGCTATTATTAACAATAGTCCAGCCATTTGAAAGAGAAGTTAGAAAACTCGTACCGTCATTTGTTAAAGCAACACTACCCGGCACACCGAAACCATCGCCATCAGCATCAGGATAAAAAGTAACATTTGAATTGCATGTGCTTAAAATTCTTACTTCAATACTATCCAATATTCTGTTATAGAGTTGAATCTCATCCATGCTTCCTGTGTATTTTGCAAGCGTGCAAATACTTCTTCCAAGTCCAATTACTGAAGCTCCGGTTAGAGAATTGGTGTTAGTACTTAAACCAGAGGCAACCAAACCTCCATCTATATATAATCTCATATCACCATTGCTACGCTTTCTTTCTGCCGCAACATGATGCCATAAATTATCATTATAATTCAATGATGAAGTGATGGTAAAATCAATATTACCAACACCAAAACAAACTTTACCATTGTTGATTAAAGCAATTCCCCAGTCGTTGGCTATTAAACAATTACTAGCATTAACGAGAGCAATTCCTTCATAAAAATGAATCCCGCTAGGTGCAGTCTGATTTGTTTTAAACCAAAAGCTAATGGAAAAATCATCACTAACACTGGTTGGTAGCCGCACATCGCTGGCTGCTCCAAAACTTGCAAAAGAAGGTGAAGTGCAAACTCCGGGGGATGGATAAATTATATTTGTAGCGGAAATTGCATGATTGTTATTTCCGCTGATATCCTGAATATTGATGTCTAATGGATAATGAGCTACTAATCCGGTAAATGTCGGTGAAAGATTATTTTCTGCAATTCCATCACAGTTATCATCAAGTCCATTACAATATTCAACTGCACCCGGATAAACAGTTGCAATACTATCATTACAATCATCATTTAACAAAACAAAATTTGGAGGTGGTGGGGTGCAATCAGCATACACTCTATTGCTTTTCTCCGTGAATACTACATTATCAATCCCAATATAATAGCTGTTACTTCCTTGCGGACCACCATTATTTACATTATAATAAAATCCAATTCTACCGGTTCCGGAGGAAGTTATACCGGCAACTTGTACGGTATACTCCGTCCATGTTCCCGGATATCCCGTTGTTTTTAATGAATCATTAATTACCAATAATAAACCACTGAAATCAGCAGGCTGTGTGCTGTTACCGTTGGTACTTACCCGAATCTGCAATTGATCAGGTGTAACTGTAGGGTAGCTGTAAGTTCTTGTTCTGAATTTTATAATTGATCCATTGGCAATATTTAACACAGGAGAAAATAGCCAGTTCTTTAAATCGGAAATACCTGAACCGGAGCTATTGCCAACAGCAATATAGGAATTTACTCCTCCGGAAAATGCATTAAAGAGGTTACCTGCACCCTGATCCCATGTACCAGGCCCGGCCGGATTACTGTTATTTAACTGACTCCATCCATTGGAGAATATTGCTGCAACGTTATCAAATGATTCATTCAATGTTTCTGTACCTGTTCCTCCATAACCATGGCCGTCGCCATCATAATCTGCGTAATAAAATACTGCTTTTGTTATAGCAGGATCATTATCATTGCAATCACCTCCTACAGGTGTGGTATATATTCCCGTTGGTGCGCAGAAATAAGCGGAAGAATCGCTCCTCCCAAATCCATCCTGATCACGGTCAACATAATAGAGTAAGGAACGATTTATAGTAATATTTTGCCCGTTGTTTGTGCCATTTGCCTGCTGACTGGTTGAAACAACTCTTATCCGGTAATTAACACCACCGGAAGTACTCAAAGGAATAATTGCATGAATGGTATCTGATATTATACCATGCAGCGATCCTATAATTAATGGCGTACCAAATTGTCCTTTATCATCGGATAACTGAGCATAAAAAGTATTGGAAGTATCATGTACCAATAAAGTTGAAAAAGGCACATCTACAGGATTTCCTGCACAAATTGTTGTAGCAACACTTCCTGTATATAATTTCAGGTCAGGGTGAGCCAGGGTTATTCGGCCTAATGTATCAATACTATCAGCAACAACAAAATTAGCAGCAATGTCTCTTACGTCATATCCCTTTAATTGCCATGGTCGTGTTGCATTCAGGCTATCATAAATCTGATAAATTGACTCATAATGATCTTTATCATCTCCATCAAAATAAGTAAATTTAATGGTAGCTTCCAGCCGGCTGTTATTAGTCGGAGCCACATCATAAAAACGATATAGTCCATCGTAAACGGATCCTAAAACTCTTACATGCCCGCGCATAATTACAGTATTCCCAAGGTTCTCCACAGAAGTAATATATAATCCGAGGTTGCCGGGATTTGCGGAATCAGGATTACTCAGTACTGCTACTGCGATTACCTTTCCATTTTCGGAATATATAGAATCAAATTCTGTTATTCTGCTCTGATTACTTTCATTTATCAGAAGGCCGGTATTAGACAAATCTATGGTGTATGTATTAAGGTAAATGTTACCTTTATTAAACTTAATATTATTTAAAACATTTATATTTTTCTGAAGAAATATTCCATTGAATGCTTTACGGATTTCCAGATCATAAAAAGAAATTGCATTGGTTCCGGCAATTTTCATAGATGTAGTTGCGGCATCTCCGGTGAAATAAAATCTTCCGTTACCGCATACAAAATTTCCATTGTTTATAAAACTGCCATTTTTTATTTCCACAGTTGGATTACCGGAAACTTTAAAATTACACCCCGCACCAACCTTAATACCTTGTGCAAAGCAATGACCTATTCCGAATATACTGCAAATAATATATAAATAATACCTTGCTTTTTTCATACTTTTTTATATTGAAAGGACTACTAATACTTAATGAAAAATTTATATCTAGTTTACAAGGTTACTTCTCCAGATTTTTATACTCTTCAATCCTGTTTATATAATGCTGAACCGTGAGCATTTCCTTTACTTTAGGATTATTTTCCACATCAATGCCTCTTTCCTTACAAAGTCTTTTTGCAATTGTTAAAATATCCTCCAGTTGCTTAGGGTTGCTTTTCAATACTTTCGCCATATAATCATAATCAAGCTTATCAGTTGAGGCAGGAACTAGTGAATTACTATTTGATGCAGCAGTATTAAGACTTTGATTCGAAGGAACAATCTGATTGGCAGTTTGGCTATTTCCAGGAACATAGTCAGGGAATTTTGACTGAAGGAAAGAATTCATTTCAGTTATCTGACTTGTAAGAAGATCAATTTGCTTTTGTTGCTCCGATAATTTTGAAGAAAAATCTTTAGTATTAACACTAACAAGAGTATTGATGAGTGAAGCTCCATTAGATTCACTACCTGACCATGCAACTCCTACTATTCTTGCATAATCATCAAAATGCATAATAGCAGGACTTTTAGCATAACCGGCACCATCGTTTTTACCGGAGGGCAAAATGTAATCTCCAATATTTACTTTTCCAATTACTTTAACAAGTACCTGTCCTACAAATGCTATTTTTTCAAAATTCTTTTCCTTGTCCTGTGCAGGCATATTTCCTAAAACCATTGGTGCTGCAGACACCACCATAAAACTTGTAGCGTTTGATGTATTCTTCGTTATTTTACCGCCGGTTACTCCCACAATTTCTCCCGGATAAATTTTTTCATTTAAATCCTGTCGTTCCAGCCATTCTGCATAATCTGCATGGCCTGATGTAAAAGTTACTCCTAATGGAAGATGTTTTAAAAGTTCATAATCATACTTGCCAACGGCAATTACTAATTTGGCCGTCGCTTTCACAATATCAAGTGGAATTTTATCAAAATCATCCAGGCCGGCTGCATCTGCAATAGCTTCTACATATCCTGTTGCGGTTTCAATTGCCCATGTAACCTGCTCAAGATACCAGAATGGATCGGTTAATAGATCATTCATATTCTCTCCGCTTACATACCCTGCTCGATCATTATTTGTCGCATCATGAAATGATAAAAAATTATTGTCATGACCAGGGCCTCCAAGTGCCCCACCGAGGCCTGTTGTTTCAATTCTTACTCCCTGGCTTGAACCAGTTACCAATAATGCATAACTTCCTTCAACATCCTTCCCACCAGTTGATGATGAAGTTATTCTTACTTGAGAAGTACCGGTGCTAATATCCAATTTTCTTTGAGGATTGCTTACACCAATTCCAACATTACCTGTAAAATCACTATTGCCGGAAACAGTAAGTCTGTTTGATGAATTAGTAGAAGTTGCACCGATTGAAACATTGTCAGAAAAATCGCTCTTGCCACTTACTGTTAATCTATTATTTGCTAATGCTGTGCCAATAGAAACATTACTGCCGAAATTACTTACCCCGTTTACAGAAAACCTGTTTCCATTATTTGTATTGGGTTGTCCAACACTAAGATTTCCGCCTGTAGATACATCTGAATCAAAAATCATATTACCGGTTATTTTTCCGGCACCTATTACATGAAGCTTATAGGCAGGATTAAGAATTCCAATTCCAAGATTCCCTGCAATATCACTATTACCATTTACCGATAGTCTGTTTGAATTATTTGTTTGTTGATATCCAATTCCTACATTTCCTGTGAAATCGGAATTACCTCCGGTTACTGTAAATTTGTTACTACTGTTAGTGGTAAACTGCCCGATAGCAACATTTCCGGAAAAGTCGCTATTTCCTCCTGATATAGAAAGTCTGTTGCTTACATTGGTATTTCCGTTATTGGTTCCTATTGAAAGATTACCAGTATAAAATCCGTTACCCTGTACGCTGAATTTTGGCGCTGTTGAAGGTAAGACAACCATACCAATTCCAATGTTACCATTCACCGGACTTATATATAAAGCGGAATTGCTATTTCCATCCATAATATTCATTCCTCCATTACTGTAATACATTTGCAATGTATTGCTGGGATTACCCCTTGGAACCAGATAAGTTTCATATTGACCTGTCCCGGCATTTCTTGCAGAGAAGTAGGCTCCAAGACCAGTTCCTATTGCTGAAACATTGGCACCTCCTATAGTTAACAGGTTCTGATTTGCCTGATCAGTATTTATTCCCACAGGACCACCAACCAACATTCCATTAATAGGAGGGTTATTTGAAGTTGGCGCAAATTCGTTTGCACCAACTCTGATGCTACCGGCCACATCAAGATAAGTTCGTGGACTGGTCATGCCAATTCCCACTTTAGGAAAACTAACATTGGGAGGATTAAAGAATATAGCTCCTGTTGCAGTATCTGCCAGGTTACTCCATTTAGAAGCCGCTCTTATCCACTCCGGGCCACCTCCATTATTGAAATTATCATAATAATAAAAGCCCCTTAAACCATCTGTCTGATAGATCATTAATCCATCAGCAGGATTTGAAATGGCATTTCTTTGTGCCTTGGTCATCCTGGGTATAAGCATCCCCTTAGCAGTTGATTGCACTTGTAAAACAGCACTTGGATCCGGGTTAGAGCCATCATCATTAATAGATGTACCGGCACTTTGCGAGTAAGCAAACCGGCCAATGCCGCAGCATAACAGAAATAGTATTATTTTTTTCATAAATAAACGGAGGTTTTATTTGGAATAGAATACGTTATAATTAAATCATTAAAATTAATGGAGAAGCTATAAGATAAATTGCAAAATGCAATCATCCAAAGCAATGAAATAACATAGAGTTTCGCTCTAACAAGTAATGTTATAATCATAAATTAAAAAGTTTTTTTAATAAAATAGCTTTCAGAAAATAAGTTGAAAAACGAACAATTTACTATAACAGATAAATAATAATCAATCACGATAAGATCTTAAAATTTTTATTAAAAAGATCTTAATTAAAATTATTCCGTAATTCCTTCTGTATAATAGTGGTTGCTGATTTTTCCTTACCGTAATGTTGAAACATTTTTATCAATATTCCAAATTAATTAAATTATTTTTTATCCCACCTCACTTTCTCTATCTTAATTCACTGGTCCTTAATTATTTATGATTGAAAAACAGGCTAATAGATTTTCATTCTGCTACAATTTTATCTAAATAGTTAGTTGTTGCACCATTAATTTTTATTATCTATTTTTAATTAATATTTGGCTTTATTATTTGTCCGAAAAAGGACAGTCTCCAACAATTACCTTGATAAATCAACTCAACCCCTGTTTTAGCAACCATTAACCACATACTTTTGCAGCCAAAATAAATAAGTACTATGTATACCGGAATGCTCCATACTCATAAGCTGGTTGTAACGCTCTTCCTGCTTCATTATGTTATCAAATTTGCCTTGCTCATGTTGAATAAGAAGGAGTTACTGGATAGTTACTCTGGCAAAACCAAGGTGTTGGAAATGATTATCAGCACGCTATTCCTGGTTACCGGAATCTATCTGGCAATAAATTCAGGCAATATTGGTTACTGGTTCTGGGCTAAAATTATTGCAGTAGGAATCTCTATTCCGGTGGCAATTGTTGGATTTAAACGCGGAAACAAGGCTCTGGCGACTATGGCCATTATGCTTATTATTTACTCCTACGGCGTTTCTGAAACGAAAGCACCTTTTATGAAAAAGGATAAACAAGAAATGGCTACTTCTATTTCTGCCGACGGTAAATCTGTTTATGAAGCAAAATGTATCAACTGTCATGGTGCTGATGGTAAACTGGGCTTAAGTGGCGCGAAGGACCTTACTGCTTCAGTGTTAAGTCATGATGAAAAGAAAAATATTGTACTTAACGGAAAAAATGCAATGATCGGTTATAAAGATCAGCTGAGTGATGAGCAAATAGAAGCGGTGCTGACTTATATTTCAGAACTGAAATAATTAAATATATTGATGTAAATGAAAAATTGCTTTTCAATTATGTTAATGAATCTACCCTAAATAAAGTATGAGTGAAACAAATTTTGATATTGTCGTAATTGGTGGAGGTATAGTTGGTCTTTCATCAGCTTATAAACTGAATCTTCATCATCCATCATTAAAAATTGCTGTGCTTGAGAAGGAAGGAGAAGTAGCTTTTCATCAGACAGGTCGTAATTCCGGTGTGATACATTCCGGCATTTATTATAAACCCGGCAGTTATAAAGCAA
>JANOBN010000577.1:0-1644 GCA_031411675.1 Bacteroidota bacterium
GTTTGTCCTTCGATTGTATTAGCTCAGGTAAGGATTGAATCGGGAAATTTTACATCCTCACTTTTCCGTAAAACCAATAATATGATTGGCATGCGTTACCCTTTCAAAAGAAAAACAATGGCTGCAGGAATATACATACCGTTAATGGATACTGTAATTTATGGTACTCAAAAAGAATTAAAGAAATACAGTCATACCCTGAATTATGCAGTTTATAGTAATTGGAAAGATTGTATTGCCGACTACAAACTCTGGCAGGAAAGCAACTTTAATATAAGCAGACATTATCTAACCTTTCTGGGCAATGTTTATGCAGAAGATTCTTTATATGTGGATAAAATTAAACGGATTTCAGTATTGCAATAGTGTTTTTAACGGATGAGTGTTATGGTTCCGTTCTTTTTTAAAGGGTTCGTTTTAACTCCTTTAATAATGGAAGTATATTGCAGAGAATAAACGTAAACACCTTCTGTTGCATTACTTCCCCGGTATTTACCATCCCAATAAATATCAGGATTATCTGCTGAAAAGATGAGTTCACCCCAGCGGTTAAATATCACTAGTTTATATTCCAATAAATCACAATAATATAAGGCGCCGAATGATTCATTTTTTACATCATTATTCGGAGTAAATGCATTGGGAAGGTAGATGTTGCATTCGCATTTGGATTGCTCAGCTATGATGGTATCGCTTGCACTACAACCTTCTGTATTGGTCAGTGTTACTATATATATTCCCGGATCGGACACTACAATGGTATCAGTGGTGCTGCCGGTGTTCCATGCATAAATGCAACTGTCGCATTTGGCAGCCTGAATGATCCTGCTTTCGTTTTCACATAGAACAAAATCCTTCTCCAAATCAGGGAGATTAGCGGCCAGAAAGGTAATTTCAACAGAATCGGAAAGTGCTATTTCTCCACAGGCATCCTTTACTTCTAAATAATATTTGCCACTTTGAGAAACAGTAATCGATGAAGTTGTTTCACCGGTAGACCATTGGTAAATGTCAAAAGTGTCCGGCATAAGATTTTTAATAATGAAATTATTCTGAACACACGTTGCCGTATCAGGTCCAAGTTCCAGGGTTTTAGCAGGGATGCAATATGTGGTAACCTGAACATTGAAGGTGTCAGAAAAATAGTTTTCCGGATAAGTATTAAAATTATGGCTGCTTACCGTAACCGCTATTGGAGTAAGGGAAGAAACTGCCGGCGTAATAGCAAGGGGAGGAGTAGTGATATCGCATCCGCTTTTAAAACTGGCATCTAAGCGCGCAAAAAAGGATGTTCCGTTGGAAGCAATCCCGGAAATTACATTTGTTCCATCGCTTAATAAGCAAATATCTCTGGCTGACAAGGAGCTGCTGTTGTTGATAGAATTCTCTCTTACAATATTTAGATCTTTATCAAATTCAATAATAGTTGCTTCACCTGATTTTTGAAATACACTCACAATATTCCCATTTGGACGGGAATATAACCGACGTGGGTTTCCGACAATTGATAATGTTTTTCCTCCGCCCCATAACTGATTTCCCGATTTATCCATTTTAAAATAGGTGATATAGTTACCGTTGTTGGTATAACTTGAATATATATATCCGTCAGAAACTTCCACAGGTGCCAGATAAAAATAGGTA
>JANOBN010000578.1:0-4692 GCA_031411675.1 Bacteroidota bacterium
AGAATTTTTTTATGAATAACCTTCCTTCGTTAACTGACTTCCGAAAGGTAAATAAGGAATCAGAGCTTATTGCTTATTTGAATGACATGGTTTTTTCAAATTTGAGGAAATAGTAATGATATACAATATATATGGTATACTTCGTAAATTTAAATCACTAACGGGAAAATAACAATTTGAAAATATCATATAAATAACAGTTATAAATAAGATTACCAAAAAATGAAAACCCCATATCAACGTTTCTGGCTGCTGTTAAAGCCTGACAACAAGGAAATATATCAGGTTTATACATATGCTTTTTTTAAAGGTGTAATTGCTCTTTCACTTCCACTTGGTATTCAATATATCATAAACCTTATTCAGGGTGGTGTTGTTTCAGCCTCTTGGGGTGTCCTGGTAGCTATTGTAACTGCAGGAATTGCTCTGGGAGGTTATTTGCAGTTGATGCAGATGCGTATTATGGAAATTATCCAGCAAAGGATATTTATGCGGGCAGCTTTTGATTTTACTTACCGGATTCCGAGAATTACTTTTACTGAAATTTACAAACATTATGCACCTGAATTAATGAACCGGTTTTTTGAAGTGTTAACCATTCAGAAAACACTTCCTAAAATTATTATAGATTTTTCCACAGCCCTTCTTCAAATTGTTTTTGGCTTATTATTGCTTTCTCTTTATCATCCTTTTTTTATATTATTCAGTTTGTTACTGATGGTATTGGTTTTTCTGATTATAAAACTGACTTCTAAAAAGGGTTTGGAAACCAGCCTTGAAGAGTCGAAATATAAATATAGTGTGGTATCATGGTTAGAGGAGCTTGCTCGATCCAAAGATTCTTTTAAGCTTGCCGGGGAAACAAATTTGCCTGAATTGAAAACCGATATAAGAGTATCAGGATATTTAAATTCACGGGAGCAGCATTTTGAGGTATTGAAAACACAGTATATACTCTTGTTAATATTTAAAGTGTTTGTTGCACTTGGACTTTTAGTGGTTGGTGGCTTGCTGGTATTAGAGCAAAAGATGAATATTGGACAGTTTGTGGCTGCAGAAATAATTATTCTTTTGGTAATTGATTCAGCAGAGAAAATTATTATGAATCTGAGTAATATTTTTGATATTTTGACTTCTTTAGAGAAACTTGGACAGGTGACTGATTTAAGTCTGGATAAGCAAACAAAAGAATCTTCCATGAGTAGTGATATTAAAACTCCAATTAGTGTGGAAGTGAAGGGACTAAATTTTACATACCCCGGAAGATCGAGATTAATTTTGGACAATGTTAGTTTTGATTTCAAACCCAATCAAAGCTATTGCATCTCCGGCCGTAACGACTCCGGTAAATCTACCTTAATTCATTTAATAAGCGGATTATATCAAGCTCAATCAGGAATAGTTTGTATAAACAATTTTCCTATTGGCAATTATTGTATTCCTGAGTTGTACCGCTCAATAGGAAATGGTCTGGAAGAAGAAACGATATTCGAAGGTACTATTTATGAAAACATTGTTTTAGGAAGAGATTTTGTGAATATTGAGGATGTGAAGTGGGCACTTCATAATTTATATCTTGAAGAATTTATTAAAGCCTTGCCGGAAGGTTTAGATACCACTCTTGAAAGCTCCGGTCAGGGCTTATCCAGAAGTATAATTCAGCGGATTATTTTGGCAAGAAGTATTGTTAACCGACCTAAATTATTGCTTTTAGAGAATCATGTTGATTTTCTGGAAGAATCCGAGCGCATTAAAATTATTGATTTTCTGGTAAACAAATCCAACAATTGGACATTGATAAATGTCTCCAATGATAATTACTTAAAACAGAAATGTGATGAGGTGATTAACTTATCAAAAGGACGTATAGTAAATTAATTTTCTTTTAAAAATAAATGAAATGTTAAATATAACCCACAATGAGATTAATATAAAGGAGAGTTTTAAGAAGCATAATTCTTACCGGATACTAAGTGGCAGAACCGTAAGACGTAAGTTGATTAAAACACTATATTTTCTTGGATTTGTATTGCTGATTGTCCTTTTCTTACCCTGGACACAAAATATAAGATCTTCTTCAATTGTTACTGCACTTCAACCTGATCAAAGACCTCAGACTATTCATTCTATAATCCCGGGCAGAATAGAAAAATGGTTTGTGAAGGAGGGTCAGTTTGTTAAAAAGAGCGACACCGTTTTATATATCACCGAAATTCAGGAAGAATATCTGGATCCTGATTTGATTCAGAATACGGAACTGCAATTGAAAGCAAAGGAACTAGCTGTAAGTTCTTATATGGAGAAAGTAAAGGCAAATGATAATCAGATTAATGCCATGATTACTTCACGTAAGTTAAAGTATGAGCAGGCAGAGAATAAGTTGCTGCAGGCATATCTTAAGGTGCAAAGTGATAGTGCAGACCTGGCGGCTTATCAACTCAATTTTAAAATTGCACAGGAGCAGTTAAGCCGTATGGAGCAGTTGTATAAGGAAGGATTGAAATCCCTAACTGATTTGGAAACAAGAAGATTAAAGTTGCAGGAGGCACAGGCTAAAGTCTTGTCACAGGAAAATAAATACATCACCAGCAAAAATGAGGTAATAAATGCACAAATAGAATTACAGGGAATTAATGCTGATTACCGTGATAAAATATCCAAATCAGAATCGGACAAGTTTGCTACACTTTCAAGTATGTATGATGCTGAGGCAGTTGTTTCTAAATTGCAGAATCAATTTATAAATTATAATATCCGGTCCGGTTTATATTATGTTTTAGCTCCTCAGGATGGCTATATAACAAAAGCAATTCAATCCGGAATAGGGGAAGTAGTGAAGGCCGGTGATGAACTTATCAGTATAATGCCTTCCAATTACGAACTTGCAGTGGAAATGTATGTGAATCCGATGGATATTCCATTACTTGAAAAGAAACAACATGTGCAGATACAATTTGATGGATGGCCTTCTGTGATTTTTTCCGGATGGCCGGGTATATCCTACGGAACCTATGGAGGAGAAATAGTGGCGATCGATAATTTTATCAGTGAAAACGGCAAGTACAGGGTACTCGTAGCTCATGATAAGAATTACCCGGAATGGCCTGAAGAAGTCAGGATTGGAGCAGGCGCAAGTACTATAACCTTTTTAAAGAATGTATCAGTCTGGTATGAATTATGGCGGCAGATAAATGGTTTCCCTGCAGATTATTATAAAACCACAAACAATACAAAATCTTCTATGAAGGGAAATGACTCAAAGAAATAGATATTTACTTATTCTTGTATGTGCATTATTTTCTGTTTCAGTTTCAGCGCAAACTGATAGCACAACGCAATTAACGTTAACCGGATTTTTACAGATGGTGAAGTTAAACCATCCTGTTGCAAAGCAGGCTGATTTAATTGTAGAGAATGCAAATGCCAATAAGCTTGCTGCAAGAGGTGGTTTTGACCCGAAAGTGTTTTATGATTTCAGAGGTAAATATTTCGACTCGAAAGACTATTATAATCTACAAAATACTGGTTTTACAATACCAACATGGTTTGGGGTTGATTTAAAAGGTGGTTTTGAAGCCAATGAAGGCCTGTTTCTAAATCCTGAAAACAATGTTCCCGAAAACGGTTTAGTTTATGCAAGAGTAGCTGTTCCGCTTTTGCAGGGATTAGTAATTGACCAGAGAAGAGCGACATTAAGGCAAGCAAAATTATTTCAGGATATGTCGCAATTGGAGAAAATTAATACAATAAATGATTTGGTTTACGAAGCTGCAAAAACCTATTGGGATTGGACACTGGTTTATAATAAACTCCTTGTATACACTAATGCTGTTGATATTGCTCAGTTACGTTTCGAAGCTCTTAAAAGAAACGCCGAATTAGGCGACAGACCAACCATTGATACTGTAGAAGCTACTATACAACTGCAGGAACGAATTATGAATTATCAGCAGTCGCTTCTTGAATTCCGGACCCAATCGCTTCAATTGTCAAATTATCTTTGGCTTGACAATAGTATTCCGGTTGAGTTGAAAGATAATGTTGTTCCCGGAAATGCAGAGGCAGAAATTAAAAATATTGACCTTTCTTTAAGTAATATCAAAATTGATAGCTTATTAGATAATCACCCTGACCTTCAAATTTATAATGTGAAACTGGATCAATTAAATATTGACAAACGATTAAAGCAAGACAAGTTAAAACCTAAAGTGGACTTGAATTACAACCCGCTTTTTAATCCTGATAATCTTAACATCGACTATTTTAATAATTATAAATGGGGGATTAACATTAGCTTTCCTTTGTTGCTTCGTAAGGAGAGAGGGGAATTGCAGATGAACAAAATTAAAACAGAAGTAATGAACTTTGAAGCGGCAAATAAACGCAATGAGTTAATGAACAAGATTAAATCAACTATTTTTGAGTTTAACAATTATAGATCCCAGCTGAATTTATATAATAGTAATGTTGCTAATTATGAAATGTTATGGCGATCGGAAATAAAATTATTTCAAATGGGAGAGAGCTCTTTATTCATGGTAAACAGCAGGGAGCAGAATTATATAAATGCTCAAATAAAGCTGGCTGATATGATAAATAAAAGCAGAAAAGCTTCTTTAAATGTAGATTATTCGCTTGGTCAATTGTATTCCATTTACTGAAAATAAATAATATAGTAGTATTAAATTTTCA
>JANOBN010000579.1:0-5587 GCA_031411675.1 Bacteroidota bacterium
TTTATTTGCATATTCAAATTTTAATTTATACCTTTATTTATCTATATTCTGTTTTAAAATTTAACCGTCTATTCCCATAGCTTACTGTAATTTTATTGTTGATCAGGAAAGTGCAGTGTTGCCGGCTTTTTATATATATAAATTACTTCCGGCTAATTCAGGATTTTGTTTTCTTTAACAGTTGTGCAAGCAAATAAAATTCCATCAGTAGTTCACCTGTCTCCAACATGATAAAATAACAATCTTAAACTCCTTAAACAAATCAACAGTTTTTTAGGCGGTTCTTAATTAATTCTTCTTGTTTCTCTTAGGATGATTAAAGGGATATTGCTTTCTTTGCAGCGTTATATAAAATCAACATCCACCAAATAAACTTCAATATGCAGCATAAAAATATAACCATTATTGGCGGGGGCAATTTAGGAAGTGCCATTGCCAATGGATTAATTAAGAAAAACTTCTGTTTACCGGAGCAGATTACCATAACAAAAAGAAACCCCGATACCCTTTCTTCCTTAAAGGCAAAGGGAATCACGGTTACCAATGATAATTCGGCTGCCGTAAAAAATGCTGATATTATCATTCTTGCTGTTAAGCCTTTTCAGGCAAAAGAGGTGCTTGAATCCGTTAATGGGCATTATCAACAAAAAAATCCACTTTTATGCTCCGTTGTTACCGGGTTTTCGCTTGAACAGATTAAATCAGCAACTCCGGATCATGTTTCTGTTGTTCGTGCTATGCCAAATACAGCAATTGCAATTGGAGAAAGTATGACATGCCTTTGTACTACTGCTATCGGGGATGATCAAAAAATATATATTGAATCTCTTTTTAATCAATTAGGAAAAGTAGTTTTCATCAATGAATCGCTGATGGATGCAGCAACGGTATTAGGTGCTTGTGGTATTGCCTATGCTTTACGATTTATAAGAGCCAATATACAAGGCGGAATTGAGATTGGATTTGATGCAGCTACGGCTACTTTAATTGCATCACAAACAGTGAAGGGTGCTGCAGAGCTATTGATACAAACCGGACATCATCCGGAACAGGAGATTGATAAAGTAACTACACCTAAAGGATGTACCATTGCAGGTTTAAATGAAATGGAACATCAGGGATTCAGCTCTTCTCTTATAAAAGGGATTACCGTGTCGTATCAGAAAATTGGAAAATAATATTATTTTATTCCCAGACTATCCAGCTCTTCAACCGTTACGCTTGGCGGCATAATATTATTTCTGATTTTATAAGCAACCAGCTCTCCTGCAATCCCTGCATCTTTCTCAGAAGCAAAACTTCTGTTGCCTGCTACTGCAGGAATATGAGGTTGATGAACATATAACTTGCCATCCATTAAAATATCATAACCATAACCAGCAGTCCCATTTTCTGTTGCTGAAAAAACCTTAACAGTAACAGCAGCAGCATTTACAGGCATTGCAGGCCTAACTTCACCTGAATCAATACGGGATTGCTCAGTAGTATTAGCACTTGTATCTGTCGATGATTCATTTATACTGCTGTTGTCCTTAACATAATTGGAATCACAGGAAAAAAACAGAAATGATGAAGTGAATACAAAAAGGATAATGGTAGTGATATTAAATTTCATCCTGATACAAATTTGAAGAATAATAGATATAAACTGAAATTATATATTAACGTTTGTACGGAAGAGTTTTATTGCAATAGCTAATAACACAATGCCAAAAACTTTTCTGATAATACTTATCCCTGCTTTGCCCAGTAGTTTTTCAATAGGCTGAACCAGTTTGAGAACGATATAAACCACAATTGTATTTAATAAAATCCCTACGAGAATAGTTTCGAGATTATACTGGGAGCGCAAGGAGATTAACGTTGTCATTGTTCCGGTACCTGCTATTAATGGAAAAGCGATTGGAACTATTGATGCTGTTTCCGGCACTTCGTCTTTATATAAACGAATACCCAATATCATTTCAATAGCCAGAAAGAAAATCACCAATGCTCCTGCAATTGCAAAAGAAGCTACATCAATACCAATCAAAGCAAGGATGCTTTCACCCAGATAAAGAAACAACACCATAATGACCAGAGAAGCAAGGGTTGCCTTTTCAGCATGAATTTTTCCGACTTTTAAACGTGTTTCAATAATTACCGGCAAAGAACCAATAATATCAATCACCGCAAAAAGAATCATGGAAACAGTTACTACGTCTTTAAACAGAATATTCATGAGCTAAATGCCGTTAATTATGGTAATGAAAAATATGCCTTATGACGATTATTAAATCGCGCTTCGTTTTTGATTTCTCTGAAACTGTTAAACCAGCTTAAATGATTCCAGAAACTTTGTTGTATAATTCCCCTTACGGAAATCTTCATTCTGCATTAGTTGAATATGGAATGGCAATGTAGTTTTTATGCCTTCAATAATAAATTCACTTAATGCTCTTTCCATGGTTTGAATAGCCTCTTCTCGTGTTTGAGCAACTGTAATAAGCTTGGCAATCATGCTATCATAATACGGTGGTATGGTATAGCCGCTATATATATGTGAGTCAACTCTTACACCATGACCACCCGGCTGATGATAGGTAGTAATTTTACCCGGAGAAGGACGAAAATCATTGTACGGATCTTCAGCATTTATCCTGCACTCAATTGCATGCATTGCAGGAATATGATTTTTCCCACTGATTGGAACACCTGCAGCGATTTTTATTTGTTCTTTTATTAAATCATAATTAATTACTTCTTCGGTAACGGGATGCTCAACCTGAATTCTTGTATTCATTTCCATGAAATAAAACTTACCGTGTTTATCCACTAAAAACTCCACGGTACCTACACCCTCATACTTCGTTGCTAATGCTGCCTTTATTGCTGCATCACCCATTTCCTTACGTAACTTATCTGTCATAAACGGAGAAGGTGTTTCCTCCACCAACTTCTGATGACGACGTTGAATGGAGCAATCTCTCTCACTTAAATGACAAGCTTTGCCATACATATCGCCTGCAATCTGAATTTCTATATGGCGAGGCTCTTCAATATATTTTTCCATATACATGGCGCCGTTACCAAATGATGCTTCTGCTTCTTTTGTTGCAGAGTCATATAGCCCCTGCATATCTTCTTCCTTCCATATAATACGCATTCCTTTTCCTCCACCACCAGCTGTTGCTTTAATGATAACAGGATAGCCTATTTTCTTTGCGTCTTTCTTTGCGTCATTAATATCAGTAATCAATCCTTCTGATCCGGGAACGCAAGGTACGCCTGCCTGTTTCATGGTATCTTTTGCATTGGATTTGTCGCCCATTGCATCAATCATTTCAGGACTGGCACCAATGAATTTTATTCCATGCTCATGACAGATAGCAGAGAACTTTGAATTTTCAGAAAGAAAACCATAGCCGGGATGAATAGCATCAGCATTGGTAATTTCTGCAGCAGCAATAATGCGCGGCATGTTAAGATAGGAGTCACGACTTTGTGGGGGACCAATACAAACGGCTTCATCTGCAAAACGAACATGCAGACTTTCTTTATCCGCTGTTGAATAAACGGCTACGGTACGAATGCCCATTTCTTTGCAGGTACGAATAATACGTAACGCAATTTCTCCTCTGTTGGCTATTAATATTTTCTTAAACATAGAGTAAATTTGAAAGATTGAAAATTTGAAAATTTGAAAATGAAGTAAGGATCATAAACAAATTCAAAAAAATCAAATTAATATTTAACTTGGATCTACAAGAAATAATGGCTGATCATATTCTACCGGTGTTGCATTTTCAACAAGTACCTTTACTATTTTACCTTTATATTCTGATTCAATTTCGTTGAACAGTTTCATTGCTTCAATGATGCAAATTACTTTTCCTGCCTGAATTTCATCGCCTACACTAACAAAATTGGGTTTATCAGGCGAAGGTGTCCGATAAAAAGTACCAATCATAGGTGATTTAATGGTAATGTATTTTGAGTCGTCCGATGCTTTTGGTGCAGCAGGGGCAGACGGGGCAGGGGCAGCCGCAACAGGTGATGGAGCCAGAGCTACCGTAGCAGCAGGTAATGCCGCTGTTATCACTTGCTCTACTCTGGTAGAAGCTGTTTTAATGGTGATTTTGATATCCTTCATCTCGAGGCTTACCTCGCTTACACCTGCTTTTGATACAAATTTGATGAGGTCTTCTATTTCCTTTTTATTCATGATTCGAATTTTTTTGGTTGACACTAGGAAACAGCTATGGTTAATCGGCCATGCTGTAAAGAACAGGACGAATATAGAGAAAATACAATTGATCCGATTTTAGGCGAAAAATGAGATATAAATAGGATTTTAAGGTCGTTTTGTTCGTTTTTTAATAAAAATATGCTGTTTTCGCATTAATGCAATTTTTTAAAAGGTTGCTTTTACCTACCTTAGATGAAAAATATGCCATCGTTTTGCTAATATTAAAAACCTGGACAATAATTCGACTTTTATTTACATTAATTATATATGCGAGAACACCGATTTCTAAATTGCAAAATATTGATTACCATACTTTTATTCATAAATACGACTATTGTTAAAAGTCAGAATAACAGTGCTCTTAGCTATTTTTTAGGAACTTATAGGACCCCTGATGTGGTTCTTAACTGGCAGTTGGTTTCAGGAAGCACTTGTAATGGTATTCAGGTGTATCGGTCTATTGATAGCCTGACTTTCTATCAGATTGGAGAGATTCCCGGTTTATGTGGCAACATTACTTCGCCACAATCTTATAGCTTCATTGATATTGATCCCATTGAAAACAAAACCAACTATTACCGTATTGAATTGGGAGGATTGGGTTATTCGGAAATTGTAGGTCTTGAAATTATCAATATTGACGGGAATGGAAATCTGGTCAGACCAAATCCTGCATCAACAACGGCTTCTATTTTTTATAGGAATCCATTCAGAGATTTACATTCGCTGCTGTTATTTGATTTTTCAGGAAAGATAATTTTTGTGAGTGAATCTGATAGTAATAGCTTTTCTATTGAAACAACATCACTAGCTGCCGGTGCTTATTTATTTCAAATTTTTTCTGACACCAAACAAATGGTTACACAAGGCAAGCTGTTTGTTGAATGATGTTAACAATAAACAACTTCTTTAAAATGTTGAATGTTGATTCGATAGCTATCGGATGTTGAATTAAGTTGCGAAGCCTTTCGATTTTATTTTAATTTCTCTGCTATCGTTGGCTTAAGTATTATTTTCTGACTTGAGCCTTTGTATAATTAGTCGCGAAGCCTCGCGATCAAACTTACCTTACGAAAAGCACATTACTTAATGTATTAAGCATCCCATTTGCTATATCTAATTCGGACACTGAAATGCTGCAGACATTTGATACAATGAAACTGTACGCGGCTGGCATGCCTACGGCATTTTCATGCGCACATCCCGCGCTGCCTCCCGAGGCCGGCAAGGCCACGTCCATTCCTTTCGACTGCATTATTGCAATGTAACTATTTTCTTCTCATGCTCATTATCCGCTGTGACAGCTTTTTGTTGCTGATGTTGATCCGTGCAAGAACGCAAGGTCGAAAGGAACGGACT
>JANOBN010000580.1:0-6010 GCA_031411675.1 Bacteroidota bacterium
TTTGTGGTGATGTGGGATTTGGAAAAACGGAAATTGCCATCCGTGCGGCTTTTAAAGCAGTGTGTGATGGTAAACAAGTGGCTGTGCTGGTTCCAACAACAATACTAGCACTTCAACACTGGCGAACCTTTACTGAGCGACTAAAGGATTTTCCCTGCACTATTGATTACATCAACCGTTTTAAAAGTGCGGCACAACAAAAATTAACGATTGAGAAACTGAAGAGTGGAAAAATTGATATTGTGATTGGTACACATCGTATCTTAAGCAAAGACATTGTATTTAAAGATCTGGGCTTATTTATTATTGATGAAGAACAGAAATTCGGAGTGGCAGCAAAGGAGAAAATAAAAGCAGTACGTATTAATGTGGATACCTTAACATTAACCGCAACACCAATACCAAGAACATTGCAATTCTCTCTGATGGGCGCACGCGATCTTTCCGTAATTAACACACCGCCACCAAACCGATATCCTGTTTCAACAGAAGTACATTCATTCAATCGCGATCTTATTAAGGAAGTTATAACCTATGAGGTTTCCAGAGGAGGACAAGTGTTTTTTATTCATAATAAGATTAATGATATACATGAAATGGCTGACCTGGTAAGGAGTTTATGTCCGGGAGTGCGGGTAGATGTAGGGCATGGACAAATGGATGGTGATCATCTGGAAGATGTGTTGATGAAATTTATTGAAGGCGATACCGATGTGCTGATTTCTACTACCATTGTTGAATCCGGTCTTGATATCAGTAATGCAAATACCATCATCATTAATAATGCGCATTATTTTGGATTAAGCGATTTGCATCAGATGCGGGGACGTGTAGGACGATCGAACAAGAAAGCATTTTGTTATTTACTTGCACCTCCTTTAACAGTGCTTACACCTGAAGCTCGTCAGCGTCTTAAAGCAATTGAGGAACATGCAGAGTTAGGCAGCGGTTTTAATGTTGCCATGCGTGATTTGGATATTCGTGGTGCCGGAAATTTACTGGGTGGTGAACAAAGTGGTTTTATATCAGAGATTGGATATGAAATGTATCAGAAGATTTTAGATGAAGCATTGCAGGAGTTAAGAGAAACGGATTTCAAAGGATTATTTCCAGAAGAAGAAAATAAAAAGTTTGTGAACGATTGCCAGATCGATACAGATATGGAAATGCGTATTCCTGATGATTATGTAAACAGCATTTCCGAACGATTAAATTTGTATAAAGAACTGGATGAAATAGAAACAGAAGAAAAACTCATCGAGTATGAAGTAAATATGCGTGATCGTTTTGGACCGCTTCCACCTCAGGTATATGAATTAATGAATACGATCCGGCTGCGTTGGAAAGCCAGAGAAATCGGATTTGAAAAAATAGTATTGAAGAACACTGTATTGAAGGGCTACTTCATCAGTAATCAAACATCAGGATATTTTCAATCACCAAAATTTGCGGGAGTATTACAATTTGTTCAGGCAAATCCACGGAGTTGTAAAATGAAGGAAGATAAGGGAAAGCTGAGTTTAACATTTAATATGGTTCGTTCAGTAGAGGATGCCAATAATGTTTTTGCTAAAATACTTTCGGCAGTGAACCTTGCTCAAACGGCTTAATTATTTTCTTCTTTTTACTGAGGAATGATGCTTTTTTATGATGTTCGATATTAACTTAAATTACATCTTAACAAACCGCTTCACCGTTCGTCCATACCTTGATTGTACTTCTACAAAATATGTTCCTGTTTTAAGATTTCGTATATCAAGTTTCTTTTTGTCATCTGATCCGGTTGCATTAATTTGAATTTTCCTTCCTTCAGTAGAATATACATTCACTTGCTGTAAACCTGTAACTGCATCTCCGGAAATATATATATAATCAGCAGCAGGCAAAGGATATAGATTAAGGGTAAGCCTTGGACGCTGAGCAATTCCTGTAGTAACGAGAATGGAATCAATCGGGAAACTCCACATAGAACGTGCAAAAGAACCTGCAAGCAGCTTATTGTTAAAAATATCATGATCCAGATCAAAGACGGTAATGGAAGGCATGTTGTTTCCAATTCGATTCCATGTGGTGCCGGCATCTGTTGTCCCATAAACACCTCCATCCGTAGCTACAAATAATATACTGTCATTACCCGGATAGGTCTGCAAATCATTAATAGCTAATTGTGGCAAGTTTCCACTTATGTCAATCCAGTTTACTCCATTGTCAATGGTTTTATGTAGATGAGGAATAAACTCATTTTCTTTATATCCGGAATGTGTAACGTAAGCAAGATTTAATGTATTGGGTGAAAAATGAGTGGAGGTTACATATTGATCAGGAAGTCCTGGGGTTATGTTATTCCAGTTAACACCACCATCCAACGTCATCCAGACATTTGCATCTGATGTACCAGCAAGCAATCTGTTATTATTTATTTTCGACTGACCAATAGCAGTAATTGTATGAAAACGGTCGCCGAAAATTACTCCGTCAGTAAGGTCAGGGCTGATGGCTGTCCAATTAACCGCCGGACCAGTGCTGTTTTTATAGATACGATACGTGCCGGTAAACAACTCATTAGGATTGGCAGGATTTAATATATATGGCATATCCCAACCTCTGCGATCAGTTCCATCAATTCCAAACGTAGCATCACTAAATGAAAGTCCGCCGTCGGTGCTAACATTAATATTTCCATTCTGTGTTTCTGCATAAACTATTGCAGGATCCAATGGATTATAGCGAATCTGAAATCCATCGGCACCTAATATTTTCTGCCAGTTATTAATGTTTGAAAAATTTCCCACATTAGTACCATTGTCCTGCACACCTCCTGCATATTCGCCCGGGTTGTGCGGGTTATTGGCAATACGATAGAACTGATTGTTAGGTATCAGATCAATATCCAGCCAGTTATTTCCACCATCATTGGTTTCATAAATACCACCATCAGTTGCAAGTACCCAGTTATCGGGACTTTTATATATAATATCATGATTGTCCACATGTGGCATGTTAAATGATCCGACGCTGGTCCAGTTATTTCCACCATCAGAAGTTTTATATAAATTAACAGCACACAACCACAATTCATTATCATTAAACGGATTTACCTGTATTCGACCGAAGTACCATCCGAAGCCACCCATAATTCCAAAGCCGGGTGTATTAATGGAATTCCATGAAACACCACCATCAGTTGTTTTGTAAATGCCTTGTATATCGAGCGTATTATCTACATAAACTGCCCAGATAATTTTAGGGTCAGAACCTGACATAGTTAATCCGATACGACTGATATCACCTGTTGGTAATCCTCCGCCAAGTAATGTCCATGTTACGCCTCCATCATCCGATTTATATATTCCGGCATCCGGACCATATACAAGAGACCGGTGATTATTTCTGATCCGGTTCCACGTTGCTGTATAAAGTATCTGAGGATTTTGCGGATTGATCAACAAATCAATTGCACCGGTACTATCATTTACAAATAGTGATGAACTCCATGTTGCACCGCCATCCGTTGACTTATAAACCCCTCGATCACTATTAAGTGTAAAAGGCAAACCCATTGCTGCGGCATATATATTATTGGGATTGATGGGATCAATTACAATTTTAGATATGATACGTTGGTCAGCAAGTCCGATGGATGTCCAGGTAATACCTGCATCAACACTTTTATAAATGCAGTCGCCAATAAACGGAGTTATGGAAATATTTTTATCACCTGTTCCTGCATAAATCACATCGGGGTTGCCGGGTTGCAGTACAATGGTTGAAACAGCCAGCCAGGGTTGATCATCAAAAATGGGAAACCAGTTTGCTCCACCATTAATGGTTTTAAAAATGCCACCGGATGCTGCACCTGCATACATAATATTGGTATTGGTTGGATGGATTGCAAGACAATTAAAACGTCCTCCTGTATTTGCAGGTCCCTCAAGTGTCCAGGCATTGTTCCATCCTGTTGCCGTAAGCTTAGCCTGATTTTGTTGCTGAACAGATTGTAATACCTTTTTAAAGGCATTCATTTCCGATGGAGAACTGCTAAAGTTTCTTTGCAACTGCAACCAGTCACCCGGGGCAGACATATTATTGAGTGGTTGATTGGTATTGTTGTTATCACAACCAAAGAAGCAGCTTATAGCGAAAGAACAAAGGATCAGGTAAAAACGGTACGGCATTGATTTTTCTTTCAAAAGTACGTTATTCAATTGTTTTTTCAGGCCCGGTAACGGGTGTTTTTACCTATTCCGGCATAGGATTGACCAAAGTTTCCACCCAATATACACTACCTGCATAAATATTTGAAACTTAAATCAAAAAAAATGATAGGATCAATCGCAGTATTAGTGATTATTTTAGTTGGATTAGTGAAACTCATTCACAATTTCTACAATGAAATAAAGGAAACAGGGTCAATAAAATTGTTTCTGATGTAGGGGTATAACAAAATAAAAGGCAGTAATCAACTTCGGGGCACCCTCGTAAGCTTGTTTAGATTAAATTTGCCCGCTCATAAAAAGAGAGTGGTATGTTATATCTTAAGAAAAGTTTGTTGCCCGGTGCAGGCAAAGGTTTGTTTACTGATAGTGATGTAAAAAAAGGACAGGAAGTTGTAGAGTACGAAGGCGAAATTATTCCATGGAGTGTAGTGGAAGAGCGCTCTGCAAAGGGGCATGAGGGATATGCCTTCTACATATCAGAAAGAACCAGCGTTGATGCCTATTTTACTCCCTGGGCAATGGGACGCTATGCAAATGATGCAAAGGGCTTTGGCAGAGTAGAAGGGTTAAGGAATAACTCACAATATGTAGTAAAAAGGAAAAAAGGTGTTCGCAAGGTTTTTATTGTTGCTTCCCGAAGTATTAAGGCAGGGAGTGAAATACTTGTAGATTACGGTGCTGATTACTGGCGTTATTTAAGTAAACAACCGCCGAAGAACGCGAAAAAAACTAAAACAGTAACGAAGAAGAAGAAATAACAGTTGTCTAAACAATTTAAGTCAGCGTTATTCTGAATTTTATAAGCATTTTCCAACTGATTGTTTATTTTCGACAATCGTGCTAAAAGAAAAAGTTTACTTTCCCAACCTTGATGGCTTGCGTTTTATTGCGGCTACCATGGTTTTTCTGCAACATGGTTTTGCGCGTTTGGCAATGGCTACCGGTATTGAAATCGACTGGCTGGTGCGCATTGCAAAAACACTTGGCTCCGGTGGCTTGGGAGTATCCATATTTTTTGTGCTGAGTGGCTTCCTGATTACTTATCTGCTGCTTGAAGAAAAAAAGATAACCGGTGAAATAAGTCTGAAGAAGTTTTACATAAGGAGAGTGCTCCGCATCTGGCCGCTTTATTTTTTTGTGGTTGCTTTTGGTTTTATTATATATCCCGGATTGAAGCAACTGATTGGAATGGAAACAAATCATTGTTCACGACCGGCATATTACTGGACCTTCCTCTCCAACTTCGATCAGATATTCATACATCACAACTGTTATGGAATGGGTGCACAGATACAAAGCATCACCTGGTCTGTTTCTATTGAAGAACAATTCTATCTTTTCTGGCCACTGCTTTTTATTCTCTTTAGTCCGAAGTTTTATAAATATATATTTATCTCCATCATAGCGATAAGTACTGCCTTCAGGTTATGGAATGCTAATGATGATCCTGTATTGTATTTTCATACAGTTTCCGTTTTGATGGACCTTGCAAGCGGCGGACTTGCTGCCTGGACCATCATTAATACAACCTGGCTAAAAGAATGGTTTGCAAAAATGTCGATTACAAAATCTGTGACTTTATATATAATTGGTTTCGCCGGACTAATGTATTGGGATTTGATGGAAGGTTTTACGTATAGCCATGCACTTGTAAGGTTGTTTTTTGTAAGCTACTTTGTCTTTATCATACTGCATCAAAACTATGCCCCTGATTCTTTCCTGAAGCTTTCCCACAACAAGTTTTTCACCTCCATGGGAAAATATACTTATGGCATGTATCTTTTACATCCAAT
>JANOBN010000581.1:0-2317 GCA_031411675.1 Bacteroidota bacterium
CACAAACTTGCTATATACAAGTCAGTATACTTCATGCAATTAAAAATTCAACAAAATTAAAGAATTAAGTATTAAAGGATTTCCTTATTTTTTCATAAAAGTGATGACGGAGAGAGCTGGAAGACAATAAGCCCTAGCCAATTTCTCCCAGAATTTAAAAAATAAATATAAGTCACAGATATGCCCCATATTTTTTTGGTGAAAGAGGTTTGTTTAGCAAAGACAACTTTCAGGCGTCATAGCAAATACTTAAAGCAAACGAATATGTGGGGAGCATTGGCTGTGATGCTTTCTTACAAATAATGTTACCGCGTAGCAAAGCTGAATGAAATTACAAAAAAGCCTTGTGTCACATAGGTTGCTAATGAGTAAGCTAGTGCAATCAATATTTTCAGCAATAAATTAGCTAGCTTAAGGGGAGGCCAATTCATTTAAACGATGGTAACTCTGTTCGCTGAATTGTCATTGTTGGTGCTCAAATTTGGACTAGCACCAATGACAGCAAATGGTTGGAAGACCGTGTTGTCAATGAACGCTAAAAGTGATCTTTATTGTGCTTCTCAGTGTCAGTTTGGTAGCAAGCCACTAATTAATGGAAACCTGAACCAATAGTGGCCATTCATTTGTAGTTTAAGTTTGCCGATGCTCATCGTCTGCCTCTCATACTTCAAAGTAAAAGCTATTAAAAAACTTCCTGCTATATTGAGACTACTCTATTGCGTCCAGAATTTTTAGCTTCATAAAGCGCCTTATCTGCTCTACTAATTAATAGACTGATATTATCATTATTGGAGAGTAGTGATGATACCCCTATTGATATTGTGATCCGTATTACGGGGCCACCTGAATCAAGTTGTATATTTGCATTTTCTACTGCGGTTCTTAACCGTTCTGCAGCTTGAAGCGCGCTGTCGTTTGTTGTTTCAGGGAGCAAAATTGCAAACTCCTCTCCACCTAAACGTCCACACATATCAAACTCACGCAGTGCTTGCCCACTGATATCAGCAAAGCTTTTAAGCACTAGATCACCCGCCTGATGGCCATATGTGTCATTAACACGTTTAAAAAAATCAATATCAATCATTAACAGCGATAGTGGTGAATCATATCGAACTGATCTATTTAGTTCTATTTCAGATTGATTCATGAACCAACCTCTGCTGTACAGTCCAGTTAGGTAGTCATAATTAACCTGATTTTTAAGCTTTATCTCAAGTCTTTTAAGTTCAGAGATATCGTTTACCAACCACAATGACATATTTTCATTATAAGAAATAGTGCTGCCACTGACATCAACCCAAATGCTATTTCCGTCTGCTTTTCTCATCTCAAATTGTTTTCGGTAAGGCACACCTTCTTTAAGCGGATAAGCATCGCGCCCGACCTCTTCAAAGGTTGCCATTTCAGCAAATAACATCTTTGTTGAAGAACCCATTAACTCTGATTGGGTATAGCCTAAAATTGTACTCATTGCCTTATTACACCACATTATTTTTCGTCTTTTAAGCATCATACTTCCAATCATCTCATTATCAAGAATGGTAGTAAGCTGTTCGATACTTCTATGTTGCTTGGCACTAAAAACCCCTATCAAGCCTGAGGTAATCGAAAAAAATATGATGCTGGTAGGTATTTGAAAATTAATTGAAAGCTGGTTATATGGGGGAATGAAGTAATAAGAGCCTACTAACCCAGAAAGTACCGCTACAACTAATCCTGAGAACGCGCCGCAGAAATAAAAGCTTAATATAATCGCAGGATAAAAGGTTACGAAAGGACCAGCACTCTCAAGCGGAAGAAGATTAAAGCGAAAAGCAACTGAGATAGCAAAGAAAGTTAATGCTAAAGCGATACGATAAGCGGGTTTTATTTTTTTAAATTTTTTGTGAGAAAAGTACATACAATGAATATAACAATTATTTGATCTACTTAACCATATTATTAAAAATTATATTACCAATAATTTTTCAACAACCCAGCATGAAGTCTAACATACAGACAAGAGAGTACTTTTTATGACTGCTTAGGGTCGGGAGTGATAATTTTCAGCGTCAGCTTTGAAGAAATGCGATTATTAGACCAATAACAGCCGGTCAGAAACTTCACTCAGGGCCCTTAGCGGACATTATTCAAAACATCCGCTAGGCCTAACTTAGACTCAAAGATTATCAAAAGGACTTGTCACCAACTTCGTAGCTTCTATCACATGTGTATAAATCATTGTGGTTTGTAAACTACGATGCCCCAACAACAATTGAATCGTCCTAATATCGGTACCAGAACTGAGCAGATGCGTTGCAAATGAATGACGCAAAGT